>DAOSUR010000004.1 GCA_035378985.1 Anaerohalosphaeraceae bacterium | reverse complement strand
CGAAGACCTCCATTATATGGTCCGCGGATACCTGCCCCGATAACAGACAGAAAAATAAACGGATGGATGAGGTGGATGAAAAGACGGCATCGAATAGTCTTGTTTGCGTGGATTGGGCTGACGGCTTTCGCATTAGCAGTCCCCTCCCGCACTTACAGGTGCCTGACTCCGCTTGACTATGATTTCAATCAGGACTGTGCGGTGAACCTGGAGGATTTCGCTCTGCTGGCCGCCGAATGGCTTCAAACACAGCAGAAATCCCATCTGGAATTAATGACTCCGCAATGGCTCTCCTCCGTTCCGAACGTTGGGGCTTATCTGCCCTATCTTGAATACGAAGCGGAAAAGGCCCAAACCAATGCCTCGATCATCGGCCCCAACCGTACATACCTGACGCAGGCCGCAGAGGCCTCCGGACGCAAAGCCGTCAAACTCACGAATACAGGCCATTTTGTGGAGTTCACCCTTGCGGAACCTGCCGATGCTATGGTCATTCGCTTCTGCATCCCGGACTCTGCCGACGGGGCCGGCGCACAGCACACGCTCAGTCTTTATCTGAACGATATTCATCACAGAGATTTGCCCCTGACATCCGCTTACAGCTGGGTGTATGGGGCTTATCCCTACACCAACAATCCGGCAGACGGAAGCCCGCACCATTTCTTCGATGAAACCGCCGTCCTCTTTGAAAATACTCTTTCTGCCGGGACCCGTATACGTCTTCAGAAAGACACCGGCAATACGGCTTCCTACTACTTGATTGATTTGGCGGATTTTGAACGGGCGGATGAACCGCTGCCGAAACCGGAGGGTTTCCTTTGTCTGACCGATTTCGGGGCAGCGCCGGATGACACCCTCGACGATACCGATGCCCTTCGAAATGCTGTAACTGAAGCACAATCTCAAGGCAAAGGACTTTGGATTCCCCCCGGCCGGTTCCGCATTACCGACCGCGTCAACCTCGAAAACGTCACTCTTCGAGGCGCAGGAATATGGCATACTGTTCTCGAAGGATTGAACTGCCGGCTTTACGGCCGAGGCGGCACCATTATCCTGTCCGATTTCAAAATTGACGGCCTCAGCACCTATCGAACCTCCGGCCAGCGCACCGGCATCGAAGGACGATTCGGCCCGGGCTCACGCATCGAACGGGTTTGGATAGAACACACCGAAGCCGGCATCTGGATCAGCGGTCCCAGCGACGGACTGACTATTACCGGCTGCCGCATCCGAAACACATTCGCCGACGGCCTGAACCTGGCCTTCGGAGTCACCAACACTGTCGTGGAACACTGTTCTGTCCGGAATACGGGCGATGACGGTCTGGCTATGTGGTCTTATACGCAATGGGGACCCGGTCCCAATCAGAATAATCTGTTCCGAAACAACACCATTCAGCTGCCCCTGCTGGCCAACGGCATCGGCCTTTACGGCGGCACGGCCAACGCCGCCGTCGGCAACTGGATTCGCGACACCGTCATCAACGGGGCCGGCATCCAGATTGCCAACCGCTTCTCCTCCTATCCCTTCGCCGGAACAACCCTCATTCAAAACAATCGACTCGAACGCACCGGCAGCCGCAGCATCGATTACAATATTAACGTTGGAGCTGTTTGGCTGTTTGCCTGCGACGGAGACATCACCGCTCCAGTCCTGGCCGCATCCAACCAGATCCTCGACAGCACGTATCAGGGCGTCCTTCTGAGCGGTTCCTCTGCCGCCAGACAAATTACCCAAACCCGCTTTGAAACCGCCCATATCGAAACAGCCGGTACCTATGGTCTTGAAATCTCCGCCGCGGGCAGCGGATATTTCGAATACGTCACCGTCCAAAATGCAGCCGCCGGAGGGCTGCTTCAGAACAATCCGAACTTTCAGATTACACGCGGACCCGGAAATACAGGATGGTAGCCGATTCATAAAAAAGATATAATCAGAAACCATTAAGGAAAGGGTGAATCTATGAAAAAAGTCAATGCAATCCTCTTACTGGTAAGCATCTTCTTTCCTGCCGTTCCCCTCAAGGCCCTAACGCCCTCCCTCGACGGAATCTTAACGGAATGGACAGGCCCGGACGTGGTTTTTCTGGGCAGTCAGCTAAGTATCGGAACAGGCCAATACACCCTTCTGGCAACCTGGGATACTGTTAATCTGTATCTGGCGGTGGATCGAAAAACCACAGGCCGCTATTTGGGCGATACGGCAAATACAAATGACTCCTTCTTTGTAGCCATTGACATTGACGGCCAGCCCAACAGCGGCGGTACACAGGATGGATACGGCATCCTGTATTTCTCCGGTTCGATGCGTCCGGACTTTATTTACTGTTATGCCGGCGGTTCAGGCTGGTATGAAACCTGCAACTGGACCGGCAGCGGATGGAACTGGAGAGGATGGACGAATTCCGGCACCTATTACGGCTGGGCCCCTTCCAATCCCGATGATGAACTGATTATACCGCTGTCAGCCATCGGCGGCTCGCCGAACGTCCGGATTTGGGCCTGGATGACCCGCGAAGGCATCTATGATACCGTGGACGCCTCCTGGCCCGCCGGTGTCACAGGATACCGACCGACCTTCGGAGACGGCATCATCATCCGCCCCGGCGCCCTTCGTGTGGCCTACAATCCTGACCCCTCTCACAACGCACAGGAAGTCCCTGTCAGCGGTCTGGTTCTTTCCTGGAATATTCCGACGGACCCGAACGGAATGGCCGATCCTAATCTGGTTGGATTTAAGGTTTATATCGACACCGACTCCGACCCGAACATGGTCTATCAAGGCACCGTCACCTCCTGGGACAGCCAAACGCTTCGCGCCTCCTTCCCATTCAATTCCGCTCAAAAAGACACAACTTACTGGTGGCGCGTCGATACCGTGCTGGACACCGATGAAATCTTTGCGGGTAACGTTTGGGTCTTTTCAACCGAACTGAGCTCTCCGAAAATCACCGGTCAGCCTGCTTATCAGGTCGTCCCTGCCGGCGGAACCGCCGTCTTTACCGTAACGGCCTTCTCTCCTTCACCGGAGACCTATCAGTGGTATAAGGCCGTCGAAGGCGGCCCGGACATCGCCCTCACAGAAGGCGGCAAATACTCCGGCACGCAAACCGCTGTTTTGTCCATCGCAAACACCCAGCTGTCCGACGAGGGCCGCTATTACTGCATCGTCAACAATGAATCGAATATTCCGGTCGCTTCCGAAGAAGCTCTTCTGGGAATCCGACGCCGCATCGCCTACTGGCCGTTTGAAGGCGGAAACCCCAACAGCATTGTTCCCGGCAGCCCGGTCTCTATTTTGTACGGCGACCCTGCTTTCACAACGGGAATCGTCGGAAATGCGATGGAGTTTGATGCCGATGCCGATGCACAGGACCTCCTCTATACCAATCCGGAAGAGGTCTCCTATTTTGACATCTGCAATCATTCTCTGACGGTTGCCTGCTGGATTAAGGCATCTTCCGCCGCCACCTGGGGACCGATGGTTGCCCGAAATGGCGAATTCGGCGAGGGCTGGCAGCTGCGGCACAGCGGATTTACGCTCGACCGGGTCTGCCTGACCACCCGCGGAACCGGCAATGATGAAGGGACCCCCACCAACCGAACCGTCTATGACGGGCAGTGGCACTATGTTGTCGGCACATTCGACGGTGCCGTAAAGAAAGTCTACATTGACGGGGTTCTCAGCCGCGTTCACAGCGCCGATGACGGCTCTATCATTCAGGAATTTGATGCCGTATCCGGACGAATCAATCCGACCGGCTCGCCTGTTTCTCTGGCCGGACGGGTTCGCGGAGACACCGTCGGCGGGCTGATTATTGAGGGCTTTTCCGTCACAGCGGGCATCCTCGATGAAGTCGAGATTTACAACTACGCCCTCGATGCCGCAGAAATCGCCCAAAAGTATGCCGACATCACCCGTACATCAGTCTGCCCGGCACCGCTTCAGCATGACCTTAACGGCGACTGCCGCATCGATTTGGATGACCTGGCACTTTTGGCTTCCAAATGGCTGCTTGATACAAGCATCGCTCCGCAAAGTTAATGTCTGAGGAAATGGGATGGGGCTGTCCGCATCTTTCAAGGTGCGGACAGCCCGCGAAAAAATATCGTTTAACTTTTTTGAGAGGATGGGAAAATGAAAAAAGGAACGTGGATGATGGGTTTGGTATGTTTGCTGACGGCCGCTGTACCCGTTTCGGCCTTCACACCGGTCTTGGATGGAATTCTGAATGAATGGACAGGTCCCGGAATTGTCAATCTGGGCACACAGCCCGGCATCGACACGGGCACCTATGCTCTGCTGGCCGGCTGGGACGACAGTAACCTCTACATCGCTGTCGATCGCAATTCGACCAACCGCTATCTCGGCGATGACTACTGGGCTCACGATTCGTTCTTCTTTGCCATTGACACCGACGGCATCGCCGGCAGCGGCGCTTCGCAGGACGGCTACGGCATCCTGTCTTTTGCCGGTACCATGCGGCCTGACTTTATCTATTGTTATGCAGGCGGTGCGGGCTGGTATGAAACCTGCAATTGGACCGGCACGTACTGGAACTGGAACGGCTGGACTAACGCCGGCACCTATTACGGCTGGAACGAGGATTATCCCAACGATGAAATGACCATTCCCCTGTCTGTCATCGGCGGCTCCCGCCAGGTGATGGTCTGGGCGTGGATGACCCGCGAAGGCATCTATGACACCGTTGATGCCTCCTGGCCCGCCGGAACAACCGGATACCGCCCTGTGTTCGGGGACGGAGCCATGATACCTGAACCGGCAAGTTTAACCCTGTTCGGACTTGGCGGTCTGCTTCTGGCCGTACGCAGGAAAAAATAATCTTGTTATATGCTTTTCCCCTTCCCGACTCCTTTTGTCGGGAAGGGGATTAACAAAGAAAACCAACTGAAAGGCATTTGGAAATGCCCAAAAAGAGTGTTTGTCTGCGTCTGCTTCTTTTGTGGCTGACAGCTCCCTTATGGGCCGCTGTCCCCTCCACACGTCCGGGCATGGGAGCCATTCCCTATGCTACCGGCACCACCTTCCGAGTTTGGGCACCGAACGCCTCCTCCGTAGCCGTCGCCGGCAATTTCAATAACTGGAGCACCACCGCAAACCCTCTGGCCTATGAGGGTAACGGCCTTTGGTCCGCCGATGTCGAAGGAGCCGCCCTTTACCAGCAATATAAATATGTCATCAACGGTTCTCTCTGGAAAATCGACCCTCGCGCTCGGGATGTTGTAAGTTCCACCGGCAACGGAGTCATTGTAAGCACCAGCCATACCTGGAGCCCCTTTACCCTCCCGCCCTGGAACGAAATGGTCATTTATGAGCTGCACATCGGGACCTTCCATGATACCCCCGGCGGCAGCCCCGGCACCTGGCTGTCCGCTATCGATAAACTCGACCATCTCCAATCGCTCGGAATCAATGTGATCGAGCTTCTGCCTGTCGCGGAATTCCCGACCGATTTCTCGGCCGGATACAATCCATGCAATCTCTTTGCACCTGAAAGCGCCTATGGCACCCCCGCCCAAATGCGTCAGTTCATCGATGCCTGTCACCAGCGCGGCATCGCCGTCCTTCTGGACGTCGTGTACAACCACTGGGGACCAGCGGACCTGGGATATTCTCTCTGGCAGTTTGACGGCTTCAGCACCTATCCGGACACCGGCGGTATTTATTTCTATGAAAACAACTTTCGCTATACCCCCTGGGGGGACCGACCCAATTTCGACAGCGGACCAGTCCGTTCCTTTATTCGCGACAATGTGATGTACTGGCTGACCGACTTCAACCTCGACGGCATCCGTATGGACGGCACCGCCTACATTCGCGAAGTGGACATCGGCGGCCCTGAAATCCCAGCCGGATGGTCCCTGATGCAGTGGATTAATAACGAAATCGACGCCGCCTTCCCCGCCAAAATCTCCATCGCCGAGGATATGCGGGACAATGACTGGCTTACCAAACCCGTCGGCGTCGGCGGAGCCGGTTTCGATTCCCAATGGGATCCCGGCTTTCATCACAAAGTCGTCGCCGCCCTCGAAACCGCCTATGACGACTACCGCAATATGTGGGACATCCGCGATGCAATTGCGCATCTGTACAACGGATGGGACACGCAGCGGGTCATCTATACCGAAAACCACGACGAGGCCGGCTCCGCCAGCGGAAAATCCCGCGTCCCGACACGAATCTGGCCCGAATATCCCGACAGCTACTATTCCAAAAAACGCTCGACGCTCGGCGCCGGTCTGGTTCTGACCAGTCCCGGCATCCCGCTTCTTTTCATGGGCCAGGAATTCCTCGAAAGTGGTTCCTGGAACGACGGCACCCCGCTGGACTGGAGCAAAAACACAACCTTTGCAGGCATCCGGCAGCTTTATACAGACCTGATTTCTCTCCGCCGAAACCGCACAGGCCTGACGAAGGGCCTCATGGCTAAAAATGTCAATGTCTTTCACGTCAACAACTCCGCCAAGGTTATCGCTTTTCACCGCTGGTGGAACGGCGGACCGCGGGATGATGTCGTCATCGCCGCCAACTTTTCCTATCAGGGCTTCCCCAACTACAACATCGGCTTTCCCCGCCCGGGACGCTGGCGAGTCCGCTTCAACAGCGACTGGAACGGCTACGACACTGCCTTTGGAAACTGGAGCACCCTGGATGTTTTGGCGTCCGCAGGTCCCAAAGACGGACTGCCTTACAATGCCGACATCAGCATCGCCCCCTATTCTCTGGTCATCTTCTCACAGGGTACAACGCCCGACCTGAACAATTCGGGGGCGGTGGACTTAAACGACTGGGCGCTCTTCGCCGACCGATGGCAGTCTGACTGCGAGCCGTGGGATGCCTGCGGCGGGGCTGATTTCAATCTGTCCGGACGGGTCGATGTGGAGGATTTGGCTTTCTTTGTTCAGCATTGGCTTCAGCAGTAAAAGACAGCAAAATGGATGGTCTCCGTAAAAAAGGATTGGAATCTATGAACCCCAAAATGCTTTCCCTGCTTATTTTTTCGGCCTTTCTTTCCTTCGCTCCCGCACGCGTTCTCTGGGAGGAATCGTTCACGCAACCTGATTCATTTCAGGTTTCCGAACAAGCCCAATGGATAGACGGCAGTCTGGATTTCCCGTTTCATCAGGAAACCGGCGGCCGACTGCGGCTGAAAGACGGCAATCAGGGAATTACATTTCCTGCTGATTTTCTCAAAGACATTCCGCCCGGACAAACTCTTTACATCAGTTTCCTGCTCCGCAATCTGACGGACAGCAATAAAGAAAAATACGCAGGACTCTTCTTCTATCAGGATGACCGCGAGCTCTTCGGCGTCGGCAACGACTGGGCTTCCGACCATTTCGCTTATTGGAGTTCTGACGGACGAGGCGTTCCTATCGGACAGATTCCCACAACTGTAGACAAACACGTCCACCGGATTGTTCTGCGAATCCGGCAGAATCCGCAGGGCCCCGAACAAATCCGAATCTGGCTCAATCCCCTCGACGCCCGACCGGAAAACTCCCAGCCCTCCAATCTCATCAGCGACCTGGAACAGGAATTATTCTTCAATCAAATCCGCCTGCGCACCGGAAATCAATCCAATACCTGGGAATTCGATGAGCTGCGCATCGGAACCGATTGGCAGTCAGTCACCCGTCCGGACAACGGCCCCGGAGAATATTTTTCAGAACTCCTGAAATCAGCCGATATCCCGGGCAAGTCCGAAAAGGTCGCTCCCCAAATCGCCCGCTTCTGGCCGAAAGGAGCCGATGAATCCAAAGCCCTGCCCTCCTTCGCTCTCGAGAAACCGCGTCCTTCCATCGGTACACTTGCCTCTGATTGGAAAGTCAGACCGAAGTTTGCACATGTCGATGGACGAAAATACGTCCTGGTCGAACTGTCCCCCGACATCGACCTGTACGGCACCGGCGAGGTCACCGGACGTCTCCTCCGCAACGGCACGCAAATCGTCCTCTACAACAAAGACAATTACGGCTACGGCAAACCCGATCAGCTTTATCAGTCCCACCCCTGGGTCTTGGCTGTCCGTCCGGACGGCTCGGCCTTCGGTGTCCTCTTTGACACCCCCTGGCAGGCCCGGCTGGACTTAAGAACCGGCATCGTTTTTTCCGTGCCGGCTCAGGCCCCCGACTTTCCCGTCTATGTCCTCGAGGGACGAACCCCCCAGGAAGTCCTGCAGCATCTGGCCGACCTGACCGGACGGATGCCGATGCCCCCGCGCTGGGCATTAGGGTATCATCAGTGCCGCTATTCCTACTACCCCGACAGCCGCGTCCGTCAAATTGCCGAAACCTTCCGTGCCAAACAAATCCCCTGCGATGTTATCTGGCTCGACATCGACTATATGGACGGCTTTCGTATCTTTACCTTTGATTCTTCCCGCTTCCCTGACCCCAAAGGCCTGAATCAGCATCTTCACACTCTCGGCTTTAAAACCGTCTGGATGATTGACCCGGGGGTCAAATATGAACCCGGCTATTTCGTCTATGACAGCGGAACCCAAGAAGACATCTGGGTCCTCGATGCCGCCGGAAAACCCTTCGTCGGACCGGTCTGGCCCGGGAACTGCGTCTTTCCCGATTTCACCATGCCCAAAGCCCGCCGCTGGTGGGCCGCTTTGTACAAAGACTTTCTCGAGATGGGCATTGACGGCGTCTGGAATGATATGAACGAGCCGGCCGCCTTCAACGAGACAGGAACCATGCCGGACAACTGCTTTCATCGCGGCGGAGACAGCCTGCCCTGCGGCCCCCACATCCAATACCACAATGTCTATGGAATGCTGATGGTCAAGGCCTCCCGCGAAGGAATCCTTCAGGCACGGCCCGACAAACGCCCCTTCATCCTTTCCCGAGCCAATTTCCTCGGCGGCCATCGCTACGCCGCCACCTGGACCGGCGACAACAAAGCCGTCTGGGAGCACTTGAAATGGTCGATTCCGATGTCCCTGAATCTCGGCCTGTCAGGCCAACCCTTCAGCGGCCCGGACATCGGCGGTTTTGACGGCAACGCAACGCCGGAATTGTGGGCACACTGGATTGCTGTCGGGGCCTTTTATCCGTTCAGCCGGGCCCATACCGTCAAGGAGTCCAACGACCAGGAACCCTGGTCTTTCGGTCCGGAAACGGAAAAAGCCGCCCGCATCGCCCTGCAGAGACGGTATCGCCTGATGCCTTACCTGTACACCCTCTTTTACGAATCGCACAAAACCGGCCTGCCGGCGGCTCGCCCCGTTTTGTTTGTCGAACCTGAAAATCCATCCCTTCGAACGGAAGATCAGGCCTTTCTCCTCGGCAGCGACCTGCTGGTGATTCCCCGCTGGGCCGTCAACCCCTCCCTGCCTGCCGGCATCTGGCGAACCGTTTCCCTGGTAGACGGTGACGCCGCCGGCAACCCGTACCAATGCGAACTGAAGGTTCGCGGCGGAGCCATTTTGCCGCTCGGAAAAGTCGTCCAGAATACCGATGAAAACTTTTTGGAGGAGCTGACCCTTCTGGTTTGTCTCGATGAGAACGGAACCGCCAAAGGCACCCTTTATGAAGATGCCGGCGACGGCTGGGAATTCGAAAAAGGACAATACCTGCTCACAGAATACACCGCCCGCCAGGATGGGAAAACGGTCTCGGTTCAAATCAGCCGTCAGGAAGGGCAAAGGCCGCGGCCTCTGCGAAAGGTCAGTGTGGAACTGATAACGGAAAAAGGTATCCAAAAAACTCAAGGAGATGAAACAAAAACCATCACCCTAAATCTGGATGATTAATTCCTCTCAATAATCCACATACTTCTCTCCGCGGCTGTCCGTCCCGGGCCAGTTCAGACGGATATCTGCTGTGGACCGTTTATACAGCCAGCCTGACTTGCCGTCCGCTTTGGATTCAAACGTTTCGCTGTCGCCAACGTAGGCAATCGTCTTCAGATTATTAAAAGGATTTTTCGGAAGACTTTTCAAATAAGGTCCATATAAATAAGGAGCCGTCGGCACCGTATCAGTGCGGGCCATCCCCTTTTCATCGGAAGTCCCAATTATCTGATTATCAATAGGTACCGAAATCATACTGACCGGCCCCTTTACATACCCCGGGGCCAGTCCACCGTGCTGCATTTTGTACAATTCTATCTGCGTTCGCCAGATTTGAAGCGTATCCTTCGCCGTGCTTTCCTTGGCCGCAAGGGTCTGCCCGTGCATCTGGGGAATCACTATCGCCGCAAGAATGCCTAACACGGCCACGACAATCAGCACTTCCAATAAGGTAAACCCTTTTGAGGTCATTCTTTTTTCCCAAAACAGGCAGAGCATCTTCCCGAAAAGTATCGGCAAATCCGCAGAGGGGCTTAAGAAAAAGCCAACGTGTCAGGCCCGATAACAATAGGGAAAAACCTGAATCTATTGGGTAGAGTTACAGATTTGCATCGATAGGTCTAAAAAGTTAGTCCGGCTGCTCCTGAAGAAGAGTAATAATCTCTTCTTTTACCGGCAGGGCGTCCTGCAGACCGAAGCGGCTGCGGGCCAAGGCCTCCGCCGCCACTGCAAAACGAGCCGCTGACAGAGGATTGTCACCGGTGGCATAACAGGCCGCCAAAGCCCCGCAGAAAGCATCTTCACAGCCGGTATAGTCCACCATTTCAGTTGCGATGCCCTTTATCCAGTGAGTCCCCTGACGGTCCACCAGCAAAGCCCCGTGTGTGCCCAGACTAATCAGAACATAGCCGGCCCCTTTGGCCACCAGTTCGGTCGCAATAAACTTGATATCCTGTTCGCCGCTTGCTCCCAGTTCCGTCCGGCTCCACAGCCCCGCAAAACGCAGAACCAGAATATCCGCATTGTAAAAATCAACCGGCCAGTCAATCGCGTGCACCACCCCGCGGTCGGGAATCGGAAGATTGACCTCAAGAATTGTCCGCGTCTTGTGAATCTGGGCACATCGGACAGCCGCCACAACGGCTTCCGGCGAAAAACTGTCGTGAATCAGACACACATTGGCCGAACCGATGGTCTGCTCCGCCGCCGCATATTCTATCTCATCCCGTCCGAACACCTTATTGGCCCCCGCTGAACGGCAGGAACGATTCGCCCCCCGTCCGTCGACCAGCGTCAGGATAATCCCCGTACTGATGGCCGGTGACGCATACAGCAAATCCGTCGAGACTCCATACCGGCTGAGGTTTTGCTTAATCATCTCCCCAAAGCAGTCTTCTCCGATCCGTCCGAGGACAAACACATCGCACCCGCAAAGGGCCGCCTGTATGGCCCGATTGACCCCCGGCCCTGTCGGGACACACGTAAAGCCCATTCCTTCTTTGGTTTGCCCGGGTTCCGGACAGGAATCGCACTTGACAGCCATTTCTACATAAGCAGGACCAATGATGACCACCTTGGGAATCCGTTCTGCCATCGCTTATTCCCCTTTCCCTTCCAAACACATCAGATGGTAAAGTATATCTTTTCTCCAATTGAAAGGAAAGTTTTTTATAGAATGCCGGCTGAATTCCCGAGAATACACATCCTTAATCGGACTCTCCCTAATCAATCACCGCCTCCTCCTGAAACGCGGGCACATGAATATCCCAACCTGTTTTCTCTGTTAGATACGTTTTAAAGTTTTCTGCACTGTCTTTTTCACCGTGAATCAAAAAGACCTTTCGGGGGCTTTTTTGCAGTTTTTTTAGCCACTCGAGAATCTCCCGTCGGTCCGCATGGGCGGAAAAGCCATGAACCCTCACAACCGCCGCCTTCACCGGCAGCATCTGTCCCAAAATCCGCACCTCCGGCTCCCCATCGAGAATCTTCCGCCCCAGCGTTCCCTGCGCCTGGTACCCGACAAAAAGAATCGTGCTCTCCGGCCGGCTAATGTTGTTGACCAAATGATGCTTGATGCGTCCGCCCGTGCACATCCCGGAGCCGGCAATAATCATAACCGTGCCTTTAATGTGATTGATCGCCTTTGACTCCCGCGGCGATTCGATCAATTTCAGGCCTCGAAAGCTGAACGGCGATTCATGATTCAAAACCAGCCGGGACATTTCACTGTCATACAGGTTGGAGTATTTCTCAAAGACCCGTGTCGCACGCACGGCCATTGGACTGTCCAGAAACGTCATAATATGCGGAATTCGGTCCTCCAAAAGCAGCTGATTCATATAGTACAGCACCTCCTGGCTTCGTCCGATGGAAAAACTGGGGACAACCAGATTGCCGCCGGCCTGCCAGGTTCGATTGACCGCCGCCTCCAGCTGCCGTTTTGTATCCTCCGGAGTCTGATGCTCGCGGTCGCCGTAGGTGGACTCCACCAGAAGATAATCCGCCCGGTCAAACGTTTCCGGGTCGCGCAGAATCGGTCGGCCGATGCGTCCCAAATCCCCCGTATAGACAAGCGTCCGGCATTCACCATGTCGACAGACCGCTATCCGAATCATCGAGGCCCCCAGAATATGTCCCGCCTCGTGAAAATCCGCCTCCAGCCCCGGCCCCAGCCGAATCGGCTCATGAAACGGCAGCGGACGAAACTGCTGAAAGCAGGCCTTCGCTTCTTCCATCGTATAAAGCGGCTCAACCGGGCGGGGCGGTGTATAGCCGGCCTTGCGGTGCCGTTTTCGCTTGAACTCGGCATCTTCTTCCTGCAGCTTGCCGGCATCCAGCAGAACAATTTGGGCCAGTTCCGCCGTTGCCTGCGTGCAGTAAACCGGCCCTCGAAAGCCCTCCTTAACCAGTTTCGGCAGAAGCCCGCAGTGGTCCAGATGCGCATGCGTCAAAAGCACCGCTGACAGCGAAGACGGCTCAAATCCGAAATCCTCCCAGTTGCGGTTCTGATACTGGCGTTCCTGATACAGTCCGCAGTCAATCAGAACCTTCGTGCCGTCAAACTCGAGCAGATGACGGGAACCGGTCACGTTTCCCGCCGCCCCCAAAAAACGTAGACGAATTCGTAACCCCTCCGCCGTTTCCTTCCGCTTCCACCTGAAAAAGGATGCAATTCCCATTTGCGACCGCCGCTCCTGTCAACTCAAAAATTTAGTAAGAGTTGTAATTTTACCCATCTTCATCATTCTTTTCAAACCTCAACTGCTGAAATCCTGAAGATGAAACCATTTGGCCCCAATGGAGAAAACCTGTTTAACCCAGACGGTTTTTCAGGAGAAGCAGGGCCTGCTTGGCTATGCTTTTGCAGATTCTGGGCAGAGTAAAGCGAAGCGGCGTCTGCTGAGCAAAGCGAAAATCCGGACAGGGCGTCTCCGGCAGAGGGTCTCCCAGCACCGTTATCCTTTCCGGAGATGGGCAGCCGAAATTTATCGCCGCGGCGGTTCGAAGAATCGGCAGGGACATCGGCTCCAGACCAACCAGCCGACAGCAGGCATATTCGCAGGCAATCGGGTCTGTACCGCCGATGAAATACCCCAAATGCCGGGGGGTTCCGCTGATAGGCCCCTGCCCCTCCATTGCAATAACCGCATCCACCAGATTGACTGCCGGCGCCAAGTACCGGTAAATCCCAAGCAGCAGACGGCAGAAGGCTTCTGCATCGCCGCCGCGGAGAAAATGCCAGAGGGGTTTCTCCTTGCCGACGACGCAGCCGAACATATTTTTGACGGCGAAGGTTGCGCCCAGCTGCTGATGCATTTTGAATTTGGGGACATTGAGGATGACATCCGCCTCGAGGGCGGCGCGGCTTATCCCGACGCTTACCCCGTCTATCTTGACCCGCACGGCCCTATCCAGCTGCACCATCGGCACCTGCATCGAATCGAGCACGGTATCGATTTGCAGGGCCTTCAGGCACGCGCGGACATCGCCCCAGGCGGGTGAATCGCCGACCATCGGTTTTGCTCCCGCCTCTTTCATCATCTGAGCAAGCGTAACGATGACAGCCGGATGGGTTTGGGCCGCCTTGTCCGACTCTGAGGGCACAATCAGATTGGGTTTAATCAGGACCCGGTCGGACGGCCGGACAAATTGTCCGATTCCGCCCGCCAGATTCCAAAATCGTTCGAGGGCTTCTCGAACCTCGGAAGCTTCATACGAGCTGCATCGGCACAGAACAATAGGATAACCCGAAGCCGCGGAATGCTGCTGATAGGCCCTGTCTCTGTCCGCCGACATTTAGTCCCCCGCCTTTTGACAGACAATTAAAAAAAGCAGCATCCCCGGCTCTTTGGCTGTCGGGGCTGAAAAGAATCGGCTGAAGACACTCATCTCTTCGGGTTTGGGCGAGGCCAGTACGAGCAAATCTCCTTCCGTCATGGAGGTCAGGAGCCGGCCTTCTCGAAATGACAGATTCTCGAAAAGGGAAATACCGGCTCGTCCGTATCCGGCTGCGGCGGGCTGAAAAAGAGGTTCAATTCGAACGGAAACAAAGCCTCGCTGAGGAGTATCGGGTCTGGCGCGAAGTGTCAAAGACATCCGGCCTCCGGGGACCTGCTTGCCGGCGGGAATCTTATCCGTCCCGAAATAGAACAATGTCTGACCCGCTTCGACCGGAAAACCGGTAATTTCTTCCGGATAATCCTGAAAGATCAGAAGCTTCTTCGTCCCGAGCCGTTTGGCCCCGATTTGCTCGAGAGCTGACAAAACGGCCGGGGCCTGGTCATAGGAACCCGCTGCAGCCCACAAACCGTTGGATTCAAAGGCCGAAGGGTCCGAAAAGGTGATTCCTTTGGAGGACAGCATCGGGAGGAGGCGGGGCAGGTCCTGCATCTTATCCAGCGGAACCCGCCAGACAATTACGGCGAAGGCCGACTGCACCTGGACTGACGGCTGCTCCTGCGGGGCCAAATCCGTAATTTTCAGACGGGGCAGCGGAGCCGATGCGGGATTTTGAACGGCCGGAGGTGCTTGACAGCCGAATCCAAGCCAACCCACAAACCAGAGAAAAAGAAAAGTGCTGAACTTCATAGCCGCCCTGCTCTATCTGTCCCGGTACCGCCGAATCTTCAGCAGATAATCCAAATATTCCGTCGGCCCGAGGGGCTGATACTCCGCCATCGCATAGGGAGTCCCGTCCGGCTTAGCCAGATAGAGAGTCGGAAAGAGATTTCGAAAACGGTATCGCCGAGCCAGCTGCTGATTTTGCTTGCGGATTTCCTCCGACTGTTTGGACGGGTCATTGGGAAAGTCAACCAGCATAAAGACAAAATATTTTTCCGCTTCTTTGGCAAAGGCCTCCTGGGCGAAAACATCTTTTTCCAGCCGAATGCAGAAAATACACCAGTCAGAGCCCGAAAAATTGATAAGCAAATCCTTGTTTTCCTTCTGGGCGGCGGCCAGGGCCTCCTCGAAATTGGTGTACCATCGTACCCCTGTATGGGCGGGTTCAGCCCCAGACTCGGGCTGAGGATTCTCCTGAGCCGTAGCCGGCCGCGGCTGCCCGTCAGACTGGGTTGAAGCAGATGAAGCCGGTTGAGGAGAATTCACAGAAGGTTGTTTTTTACATCCGCCGACCGCCGCCAATCCGGCCGCACAGACAAGCAGAATCCATCTTATTCCGGTACGTGATTCCATCGTGCCCTCAGTTCTGTGAACATTTTCAAAAGATTTCCATTCGCAAGAAACAGGAT
Source organism: Anaerohalosphaeraceae bacterium (assembly GCA_035378985.1). Taxonomy (NCBI): domain Bacteria; kingdom Pseudomonadati; phylum Planctomycetota; class Phycisphaerae; order Sedimentisphaerales; family Anaerohalosphaeraceae; species Anaerohalosphaeraceae bacterium. Next base: position 166,732 of record DAOSUR010000004.1, on the reverse strand, counting down.
TATAATCTCTTAGCCCCAAAGAGCAAAGGGTTCAAAAAATCTCAAAAAAACCATTGTAGACATACTTTCACAAAAAACCGATATTCTCAACAATCGTTTTCTTGACGTCTTCTGTATTTCCAGTACAATATCATTCAGTCAGTTGTTTCTGTGAAGCAAAAGAAAGGACTTTTTATGCAAATTATGGCTTTTATAGGCCAGTGGGAATGGGCGGTTATCCTGATTATTGCGGTGCTTCTATTCGGTCGGCGTCTGCCGGAGATTGCCCGCAGCATCGGCAGGAGCATCACGGAATTCAAAAAGGGCATCAAAGAATCTGAAAATGAAATTCATAAAGCCCTCGAAGATTCCGACAAGACGGCGGAAAAAAATCTGCCGAAAAATTCCGCCCAGTAATTCCGCAAAACAATTCGGATATCGAGACCTTTGACAGTCCGCAGCGGATGATGCGGGCTGTTTTTTTATCCCCGCCGCCGCCAAAAACGGCAGACCAGCATCGCGGCTTCATAAAGTAAATAAAGCGGAACAGCCAGGGCAATCTGCGTAATCACATCCGGCGGTGTAGCAATCGCTCCAATGACAAAGGACGCCAAAAAAATATACCGGCGGGCCTTTTGGAGCGATTGCAGAGAAATCAGGCCCATTCGCTCCGCAAACACGATAAAAATCGGCGTTTGAAACGTCAGCCCGAAGACCACAGAAAGCAGCAGAATAAAGGACACATAATCCGACAAAGAGGGCTGATAGCGGATATACTCCACACCGGCGTTAAACTGAACGAAAAATTTCAGGGCAATCGGTGCAATTACCAGCAAAAAAAACAAAACCCCGCCGACAAAAAGAACCACACTGATCGGGGCAACGACATAAACATAGCGCCGTTCGTGACGATACAGCCCCGCCGAAACAAAGGCCCAGATTTGATAAAAAACCCATGGAGAAGACAAAAGCAGCCCCAGCACAAGAGAGGCCTTCAGGTAAACCAAAAACGGCTCGGCCACTTTGATAGCCTGAAGCGACGGCTCCAGACTGGACGTTTTCATCGCCTGTTCAAAAGGAAGCAGTATCAAATGCAGAAAGGCCCGTCCCCAGAACAGGGCAATTCCCATCCCGACGGTCAGACCTAAAATAGCCAAAATAAGCCGCGCCCGAAGCTCCTCGAGATGGTCGCCTAAACTCATGGACTTGAGTTCTTCTTCCTGTTCCATTCGATTTTTCCTCTTGTCCCGTCTGAAACGAAAGCCAGTTTATCTGTTTTTTCCCGTCTGTAAATCCCTTTTCGAAAAGAAGGCGAAAAGATAAGATAGAGGGATGAGCGGATTTCTAAGAATTCTCCTGATTGCGGCGGGCGGGCTGCTTTTTGCGGCGGGGCTGGCCGCCTACGTTTATGTACGGCTGAAGCTGAAGCCGAAATGGCACGAGATTGAGGAAACGTATTACGAAATTGAAGAGGCCCATCCGGCCATGCGGCGGTATCAGCGGGGGCTGCAAATCAGTATGGCCCTGATTGCCGCCGCAATGCTCCTGCTGTTTCTCGGAGCCGTTCTCTAATCAGCCCTTGATGCAGACCAGAGGGACTAATTTGGCGACCTTTCGGGCTAAACCTGCCTTGTCGGAGACCTCGACAACCTCGCTGACATCCTTATAGGCACCCGGCGCTTCTTCCGCCAGCCCCCGCATCGAAGCACTTCGAATCAGGATTCCCCGTCCCTGAAGAGTTCGGATGATTTCCTTGCCGTGCCAGCGTTTGGTGGCGGCGGTTCGGCTCATCTGCCGGCCTGCCCCGTGGCAGGAGGAACTAAGCGAAAGTGACTCGGCTTCTTTTGTGCCGACCAGGATATAGGAAGCCGTGCCCATCGTTCCGCCGATAAGAACGGGCTGACCGACCGAACGATATTCCGTCGGAAGTCCCGGATGTCCCGGTCCCCAGGCACGGGTTGCCCCCTTTCGGTGGACGAAAAGACGGCACAGCCGACCGTCGATTTCGTGTTCCTCCTCCTGACAGGTATTGTGCGAGACATCATACAGAAGACGGATTTGCGAGCCGGGCATCTCTTTCTCGAAAACCTCCCGAACCAGATGCATCAAAATCTGACGATTGGCCAGGGCACAGTTGATGCCGCTTCGCATGGCTCCCAGATAGCTGCGTCCGACCTCGGATTTGAGCGGCGCACAGGCCAGTTCCCGCTCGGCCAGTTCAATGCCCGCTTCATGGGCCGCCGTCGCCATCTTTTTCAGGTAATCCGTCCCGATTTGATGACCCAGCCCGCGCGAGCCGCAGTGAATGCTGATTTTGATGTCGCCCTCCTCCAAACCAAAGGCCGCGGCGGTTTGGGGGTCATAGATTTCTTCAACCTTCTGAATCTCCAGATAATGATTGCCGGAACCGAGGGTGCCCATTTCCTCCTGCTGGCGTTTTTTTGCCTGGTCGGAGACTTTGGAGGGGTCAGCACCGGGAAGCCGGCCTCCCGATTCGATAAAGCGAAGGTCCTCGGCTGTGCCGAAACCCTGCTGGACAGCCCATACCGCCCCACCCGCCAGCACTTCATCCAGTTTGGGAATGGAAAGGGCAATCTTGCCGGTGCTGCCGACGCCGGCGGGAATATGGCGAAAGAGAGCGTCCGCTATGCGCTCGCGATGCGGGAGGAAATCTTTTTCCTTCAGCCCCGTATGCATCGTCCGCACGCCGCAGGCAATATCAAACCCGACGCCGCCGGCGGAGATGACCCCGCCCTTGTCCGGGTCAAAGGCTGCTACACCGCCGATACAGAAGCCGTAGCCCCAGTGGGCGTCGGGCATCGCATAAGAATAGCCGACGATGCCGGGCAGACAGGCCACATTGGCCACCTGACGGGCGACCATGTCGTCCATCTCGGCAATCAGCGACTCGGAGGCAAAAATCAGGCCGTCCACGTGCATTTTGCCCGTTCGCTCAATCAGCCAGCGGTATTCATCTCTGCGTTTGACCAGTTTGCGGTCCATAAAGACTCCTCAAACATCTACAACACACTGGGCAATCCACCGTCCATCCTCAAAGGCGACTTTCAGCATCTGATACGTTGCCGCCTTGGCCTCGACGGCCGCCTCGTGCCGTACGGGGTCCATCCGCTCGCCCCACAGTACGCCTGTGAGGGTATCGCCGGAAATCTTCACCTCAAAGCGGGAAAAAAACATCTTCCGTGTGTCCGCTTCATACAAAATCTGGTTGAGCCATTCGGCCAAAAGCAGCTCTCTGTCGTCCATCTGAACCGAAACCGATACCGGCTCGAGGGGGCGAACCTTCTGCGGATTGCACATGACGGCCATCAGGGCATAGGCGGCCTCTGCGAAGGCCTCTTCAAGCGTCGCCCCGATTCCCCGGATGCCGATATCCGCCTGATGGGCAAAATGCTCCCACATACGAGAGCGTTCTCTTAATAGCGGTAATGCTCAGGTTTGTACGGGCCTTCCATCGGGACTCCCAGATATTCGGCCTGTTTGGGCGTCAGTTTGGTAATCTTGCCTCCGAGGGCCTCAACGTGAAGCCGGGCCACCTCTTCATCCAGCTTCTTGGGCAACGTATAAACGCCGGGTTTAAGATTCTCCGTTGCCAGCATAATCTGGGCCAGGCACTGATTGGTAAAACTGTTGCTCATCACGAAGCTCGGATGCCCGGCTGCACAGCCGAGATTCACCAAACGCCCCTCCGCCAGGACTATAATCGAGCGCCCGCTTTCGAGGGTCCACTTGTCCACCTGCGGCTTAATCATCTGCTTTTTGCACTTGGGGTTGTTTTCCAGATAGCTCATCTGGATTTCGCTGTCAAAATGACCGATATTGCAGACAATCGCCTCATCCTTCATCCGCTCCATATGAGCGCCGGTAATCACATCGCAGCAGCCGGTCGCCGTCACGAAGATGTCTCCGATAGGGGCGGCTTCGTCCATTGTCGTGACCTCGTAGCCTTCCATCATCGCCTGCAGCGCGCAAATCGGGTCAATTTCCGTAATCAGCACACGGGCCCCGAAGCCGCGCATAGACTGGGCACATCCCTTGCCGACATCGCCGTAGCCGCAGACGATAACGACCTTGCCGGCCACCATCACACCGGTAGCCCGCTTGATGCCGTCGGCCAGCGATTCCCGGCAGCCGTATAGATTGTCAAACTTGGACTTGGTGACCGAGTCGTTAACGTTAATCGCCGCAAACGGTAAGTCCCCTGCCGCCTGCAGCTGATAAAGCCGATGAACCCCCGTGGTGGTTTCCTCGGAAACCCCTCGAAGGTTGGCGGCAATCTGCGTCCACTTGGTCGGATTTTGTGCATAGGAGGCCGCCAGCCGGTCCATTACGATGCTGAATTCCTTGTTGTCGTAGGTGCGTTCGAGGAGGGACGGGTCTTTTTCCACCCGCATCCCCTGGATGACCATCAGGGTAGCATCCCCACCGTCATCGACAATCATGTCCGGCCCCCCGCCGTCCGGCCACGTAAGGGCCTGTTCGGTACACCACCAATAATCCTCCAGCGTTTCCCCCTTCCAGGCAAAGACTGCCGTACAGCCGGCCTTGGCAATCGCTGCGGCGGCATGGTCCTGCGTGGAAAAAATATTGCAGGAGGCCCAGCGGACCTTCGCCCCCAAAATCTCCAGCGTCTCAATCAGCATCGCCGTCTGGAGAGTCATATGAAGACTGCCGGTAATTTTCAGACCTTTGAGGGGCTGACTGGGCCCGTATTTCTTTCGGATAGCCATCAAACCGGGCATTTCCTTTTCGGCCAGTTTCATTTCCCTTCTTCCCCAATCCGCCAGTGAAATATCCGCCACCTGGTACGGCAGACTCAAATCCACCGGCCGAACCTTTTTCCGCTTTGTATTCTGAATCGTATCCATCCAAAATCCCTTTCTTTATCATTTATAGGGTTATCATACTTCTTTTCCATTCTGCCTGCAACGCTTCTCAGCAGGTTTATAAAGGACAAAACCCGTCCTGATAATTCTTTTTACAAACAGAATAAATTAATTCTACAAACAATCCTTTACAGCAAAACGAAAAATGATATATCTATGCCGTTTTCAAAAAGTTTTTTTCTTTCAGGAAAATGTTTATGCCGGAGATTATGCCCATATCCCAAACAGGGTACGAAAAACTCAGAGAAGAACTGCGCAGTTTAGAAAAAGAAGCCGTTGAAGTCAGACAGCGCGTCGCAGAGGCACGTGAACAGGGTGATTTGCGGGAAAACGGCGAATATATTTACGGCCGTCAGCAGCTGGGCTTTATTGAAGGGCGAATGGCCGAAATCCGCGGAAAGCTGAACTTTTCCAAAGCAATTGACTGTACCCAGATTCCCACGGAACGGGCAGGTTTCGGTACGGTTGTCAAAGTCAAAGACCTCGATACAGGAAAAATCCATGTCTATCACCTGCTTGGCCCGTATGATTCGGACTTGACCGACGACAGCATTTCCATTCTCTCCCCTGTCGGCCAGGCATTGAACGAATGCACCGTCGGCAGCCGTATTTCTGTTAACGTACCACGAGGCGAACTTCATCTGGAAGTCCTGGAAATCCAGAAATCTCCCATCCGTTAAACTCGACTGTGTTTTGAATCCCACAACGCCAGCCCCGAAATCAGCCGATTCATAATCTGATTTCTTTTTGAAACGAAAAGAACTGGATATACATTATCCCGTACTGTTTTTTTGCCCTAAATCATTTCTTCTTACCAAATTTTCTTTCTCAAGATATAGGCAAATGCAGGAAAGAAAAGAGAAGTCCATAAAAAGGATAAATAATGTCCGCTAATGATAATGAGCGTGTAAAGGTTTTCTTAAATCTTTATTCGACATACCAGCATCGCATTTACGGATTCATTATGTCCATTATCGGCAACTGGGATCAGGCAGACGATATCCTTCAGGAAACGATGAGCGTGCTCTGGAATAAGTTCGAACAATACGCACCCGGAACGGACTTTTTATCCTGGGCAATGAAAGTGGCCCATTTTCAGGTGCTTTCACATATCAAAAAGCAAAAAATTCAAAACAAGTATTTCAGCCGCAAGACCATAGAAAATATCAGCGAAATAGCTGCTTGCTCTTCAGGCGAGAAGGATGAATCCCTGAAAGCACTTCGCCAGTGCATTAAAAAGATGTCAGAACGAAGCCGGCAGCTTCTTTCTCTGCGGTATGAAGACGGGGCAACCATCCAGAAGATTTCCCAGCGGATTCAGGAAAGCGTCAACAGTCTCTACAAGGAATATCAGAGGATTCACTATCAGCTCTTCCAGTGCATCCGCAGACAAATGGGGTGGGACGCATAACAATGAAAAATGCACGAGACATCCAGAGAATGTTTGAACTGCTGGACGCCGTCCGGGAAGGCACAATCCGTCCCGAAGAGGTGGAGGAACTGGACCGCATTTTGGCGGAGGACAAAAAGGCCTGCCGGTTTTATTACGAGTACTTCAATATGTGTGCCCTTCTGCGGAGCGGCAAGGCCTTTGAGCCGGCGCTGACGGTGCTGCCGCAGCCGGGAGATTCTGTGCACGATATGGCGTTCTGGAAGGCCATGGCCCGGGAGGAGGAAACGGTACCGGGGATCGAGCGGCCCGCCGGGCTGAAGGAAACGTTCGAACCGCAGCCGAAAGCGGAACCAGGCCGGGTTCCCGCGCGAGTCAGCCGACTGTCCATTGTTTCCCTGGCGCTGTCTGCCGCTGCCCTGATATTCCTGATTGGGTATGCCCACATTGTTTCTCTCAAACGAGGCATTGAAGTTGCTACGTTAACGGACAGCATTAAAGCGGTCTGGGCAGACCCGACCCTTTTGCTTCGCAATTCTTCCCGGCTGTCCACGCATCAGCATCTGGTTTTGTCCAAAGGAATCGCCGCCCTGAAAACAGACCAGGGCGTCTCGCTGACCATCGAGGGTCCGGCGGAATTTGAAATGAAGTCAGGCCATGAGATTCTGCTGACCTACGGGCGGCTTTATGCGCAGGTCTCTGCAGAAGGAATTGGATTTACAGTCCAGACCCCAACCGCAAAAATGATTGATTTAGGAACAGAATTCGGCGTGCAGGCAGACCTGAACGGTTCATCCGAACTGCATGTGATGAAAGGCGCGGTGCAGCTGTTTGCAGGTCCGAAAGATAAGCCTCATATCAGTCTGATCGTTCGGGAAAACAACGCTGTTCGATACAATAACCAGACCTTTGAGATTTCAGAAGTTCGTCTTGAGAAATATAAGTTTGTCCGCTCGTTTGATTCCAAAAACCAGACCGTCTGGCGGGGGCAATCTTATATCTGCCTGGCTGATATTGTAGGCGGAGGAAACGGCGGCGGCAGCGGAAAACGCAATCAGGCCATCGCCTGGGACGGACAAAGTCTTCTGGATGCCCGCCAGATTAAACCGTCTGTTCAAAGCCTTCGGTCCTATATTCCCGTTCGGTTCAGCCCTTACATTGACGGAATTTTCATTCCGAACAGTCAGGGGGAACCGACCCCTCTTCGCTCTGAAAATGCAGAACTGAATCTCGATGCCTTCCTGAAAGAAGATACCAACGGCCTGGTTACGCTGATGGTGATGAAAAAAGGTTCGGATGATGCCTCGATTTATTGGTTTTTCTCTAAAGAGGGAGCCCAGGGAGATCCGGCAAAAATGCCTTCGTTGTATTTCCCGCGGGGCCGGAACGGTCAGCCTGTTTTTGTGACAACAGCAGACGGGGATGGAGCCGACACCTACCTGACCAATGATGTGATGAACCAGACCTGGCGCCGGTACGGCGGCTCCCAATTTCTGCACTGCCGCTATATCCAGGACCAGCGGGTTCGAATGATTTTGCTGCGATTTGACATCCGTCAGGTAGAGGACGTAACCGGAGCTGTTTTAAATCTTTGTCTGGACAGCGGCAACCGCAAACGGAGCTTGTCAGTTTACGGTCTTCGAGACGGTCCGGAGGACCTCTGGAATGAGAGTGAGATAGATTACCGCACAGCGCCGGGTTTCAAGAGCGCTCCCTTCGGACGCTTTGAGCTGGATGAGGCGGCCTGGAAAGAGCTGGGAGTTTTCCGTGTAGTGGACAATCGAGCCTCCCGCAGGCCGATTTCGATTGTTTCGGACAGTTCGCTTCAGTGGGTTGCAGCGGAAGCGCAAAGCCGGACGAACCTTGCCATAACGAATGCAGACGAGATTCCCGACCCGCTTTCCCCGGAGCGGTTTGTGCGTCTTCAGCTCGGCGGTCAGATTTGCGGGACCGACAACCCGGCCATTTTGATGCACGCCAATGCCGGAATTACGTTTGACCTGAACGCTCTGCGAGCCGAATACGGACGCCTGAAATCCTTCACGGCTCTGTGCGGACTGTCGCCGGCCGGTTCCCAAGAAAGCCGAACCAGCGTCCCCAAAGCCGGTTTTTATGTCCTTCTGGATGGACGGGAGGTTTTTGCAGCTGAAGATATGACACCCGACGATGCCCCCAAACCAATTCATATCTCCCTGCCGCCGGAAAGCCGCTGTCTGACCCTGATTGCTGCGGAAGGGTCTGATGATTCTATCGACAATGACTTGTGCCTGTTTGCCAAACCCAGGATTCATCTGGAAGGAGCAGGGAATTGAAGGCAGAAAGGTTTTAAAGATGAAGACCGGAATGAAAACAAAAAGATGTTTTATTCATTGTAACTTTTTTTTGGAGGATTTCCTTATGAGAACGGCATGGGCGATTGTTTTGTTGTGTATGGTCGGATTATCGGCACGGGCGGACATGATTGTCTCCACTGCGGACGGAAACGGTGCGGATACCTTCGTCGGCAATGACAGCAACAAAGGTCCGAACAACAACTACGGCGCCAGCACCACACTGGACATTCGCAATTATACCAATGTGCGTGCCCACATTGGATATGTGCGGTTCGACATCACGAGCATCGGAGGCGTGGATCCGACGGGAGCTCGTCTGCAGCTGTTTCTCACGCAGGCTCAAAACTCTCGAACCTGGAACATTTACGGGGTCAAGGACGGTCCGAATGATTTCTGGAATGAAATGACGATTACCTACAACAACAGCCCGTGGATGCTTCCGGCTTCGTCAGGCAATTTTGCTCTGGATGAAACGAAGGTGACTTTGCTGGGAACCATGTTTGTGCCGGCCGGGGGCAACCAGCTGCGCACATCAGACCCGGCTTCTCTGGATTTGGCCTCTTTCATTAAGCAGGACACGAACAATCTGATTACGCTGATTCTGGTAGGTCCGGCGGATGGAAGCGGCACCCAGTACTACGTTCTGACGAAGGAAGGGCAGGCCGGTGCAACAGACCCGGCGTTTGTGGCACCGCGGCTGGTTTTGCCTGCCGTTCCCAATCCGTTTTGGGCGGCCAATCCGAACCCTGCGATGAATCAGGTTGTTTCCACCAATCTGAACCAGCTGTGCTGGAGCAATCCGGAGCCCAACTCGCCCGGCGGCATCATTACCTGCGACGTCTATTTCGGCACCCGGGAGCCGAATCGTCTGGCGCCGAATTATGATTTGGAATATACACTGGCCGTCAATACGACAAACACCTGTGTTTCGCTGCCGGTCAGTCTGGCTCAGTTTACACGCTATTACTGGGTTGTGGATGTGCGTGATTCTTCCCAGCCGGGTATTCTCCATCGCGGCCGAGTTTGGTCGTTTAATACATTCAACCTTGGACCTTCTGTCAACACCGGAGCCGATCAGTACATCTGGTTAGGACATCAGGGGACCCCCGGTGTTGCCGCCGCTTTCTTGAATGCAACCGTAACGGATGACGGTCTGCCTGGACCGCTGACTTATTTATGGGAACAGCTGAGCGGTCCGGCTGTCACAATCAGTCCCAATAATGTCGAAGATATTACGGTGGTCTTTACAGAGGCTGGAGACTATACCTTCCGTCTGACCGCCAGTGACGGGGCGGAATCCAATTCGGATTCCGTGCGGATTTTTGTTGGGGCGGACGCCTGTGCGGCGGCCAAAGCGGTGCCCGGATTTGCCGCAAATCGGATGGACTTCAATAGCGACTGTCTGGTCAATCTGGCTGATTTGGCAACCTTTGCCGCCCAGTGGATGGACTGCCGAAGCCTGTCCTGCCCGTAACGGGACGATGCATAGAAGGCAGAAAGGTCATAAACCGGCGGGCGGATGCGAGGCCGCCCGCCTTTTCAGAAACTCTGTTTCAGGAGGTTGGAAAGATGAAAAGAGTTCTTTTGATTCTGACGATGGTCCTTTGGGTTTCTGCGGCCCAGGCCATTTTGATTACCACCGCAGACGGAAATGGGGCTGATACTTTTGTGGGCAATGACAGCAACAAGGGGCCCAATAACAATTACGGCGCCGGAGGAACCCTGGATATCCGCAACAATCCGGGAGTGCGGGCTCACATCGGCTACATCCGATTTGACCTGAGCAGTGTCAGCGGTGATTTGAGCGGAGCCCAGCTGCAGTTTTATGTGACACAGGGCGGAGCGACCCGAACCTGGAACATTTATGGTTTAATCGACGGTCCAGATGATTTTTGGGGCGAAATGAGCATAACATACAACACAGCTCCCGGGATGCTTCCGACGGACCCGCAGGCCAACGGGACGTACATCATTGATGACACCAAGCTGACCCTGCTTGGGACGGTTCTGGTTCCGAATACACAGCCGGTTCTGGTGACCTCCAGCACCGCGAGTCTGAATCTGGATTCATTTCTGACATCGGACGCAAACAAACTGGTCACCCTCGTGCTGATTCCCACAGGAGCGGACCGGCAGTTTTATGTTGCGGCCAAAGAAGGTCTTGCATCCAACCCGACCTGGTCAGCTCCGACGCTGATTCTGCCGAATGCCGTGCCGGAACCTGCCTCGCTGATGCTTCTGGCGGCCGGCAGTTTGCTGTGTCTTGCAAGAAAACAAAAACGGTAGGCGCGTTCACGGGGCATTTGCAGGCATTAGGAAGGTCTGCAAATGCCCTTCTATAACCGCAACCTTCCTTCAAGGAGTGAAACGATGCGCAAAAGCGGTTTTACGCTGATTGAACTGCTGGTCGTAATTGCCGTCATTGCCCTGCTGCTGACGATTGTAATGCCCGCTCTGAATTTGGCCAAAAAGAAGGCAGCCTCGGCAGTCTGCTTCAGCAATCTGCGGCAGATGTCCACCGGCTGGTTTATGTATCAGGATGAGAACGGGGGGCGAATTATGAGCTGCCGAATGGAAAACGTCGGGACCCAGACCGCCTGCCAGCAGGGCTGGATCGGACAGCCGCATCAGGAGACCGACACCGCAAGCTCGTCTCTGTCGATGACGCAGACGGCCCCGCCGGTCACCGATGAGGATGAAATCCGGGGCCTTCAGAAGGGGAAACTGTTTCCTTATCTGGGCACGCCTGAAGTCTATCACTGTCCGGCAGACAAACTGCGCAAAGGATGCGACGGCACGCCCTTGTTTGTGAGTTATGCGATGCCCTATTGTCTGAACAACGGCACCAGTAATTCCATCCGAAAGATGGGGGAAATCAATCCGCCCAGCGAACGGTTTGTCTTTGTGGAAATCGGCACATACGGGTCCCGCAACTGGACCTGGAACGGGTGGTGGTCGCTGGCGGCCCCCAGCACCACGTCCGAGCCGTGGGGACTGCATGACCCGCTGGCCGTCAGCCATGGAAGCAGCGCCGTATTCGGTTTCGCAGACGGTCATTCGGAAATCCGCAAGTGGAAAGACACGGTTGTGCTGGAGCACTATGCCAAAGGGGCGAATATGAAACCCGGGGAGCTGTACGGGGTAACCTATCCGCCTGCCGGGACACGCAGTGAAGACATCGAATGGCTGTCCACCGGCTGGGCGCTGCGGCCGAAACCTCGGTAAGGCTCCTTTGCGAGGCAAAATCCTTTTATCAAAGCGGTCCCAGGACAGAGAGACTATCGAATGCTTCCGAAAAGATGTTCTATGCTGATTTTCCTGCTGCTCGGTCCTGTTTGTCTTCACGGGGATAATTTATCTGCCGGCCGGAAGGTGTATAATTTCAATCCCGGCTGGAGAGTTTTTGTCGGGGATTCGGCGGACGCTCCAAGGCCGGATTTCGATGACTCCGCATGGAAACCGGTGACTCTGCCTTATGCATGGAACCAGGAGGAGGCCTTTCGAAAAGACATTCGGGACCTTTCGACAGGAATTGCCTGGTACCGCAAGCGTTTTGTCCTGCCGGAAGGAACAGCCGGACAGAAGGTTTTTCTCGAATTCGAAGGCATCCGTCAGGCCGGTGAGTTTTATCTGAACGGCCGTTTCCTCGGGCGTCATGAAAACGGTGTGACGGCGTTTGGGTTTGACATCAGCAATCTGGCCAAACCGGCTCCGGAAACCAATGTTTTGGCTGTCCGGATAGACAACAGCTGGGACTATCGGGAAAAGGCGACCAACAGCCGTTATCAGTGGAACGACCGAAATTTCAACGCCAACTACGGCGGAATCACCAAAAATGTCAAACTGCATATTGCCGGAAAACTATATCAGACCCTTCCTCTCTATACTACACTCGGAACGACCGGTGTGTATATCTACGCCCGGGATTTTGATATTCCGAATCAAACGGCCGTTGTGTATGCAGAATCCCAGGTCCGAAACGAAACCGATTCGGCTCAGACCTTTCACTTCGAAGTGAGCATTCGGGATGTGAACGGGCAAATTGTAAAGACCTTTACGAGCATTCCCTATACGCTGGCACCGGGAGGCACAGCCGTTGTACAGGCCTCCGCACGGGTTGAGGGGCTGCATTTCTGGAGTTGGGGATACGGGTATTTGTACGATGTGATTACACGATTAATCAAAGACGAAACGGCGGTCGATGAGGTTCGCACGCGGACCGGTTTTCGGAAAACCGAGTTTCGCGACGGGATGATTTTCCTGAATGACCGGGTCATTCAGGTGAAAGGATATGCCCAGCGAAGCACCAACGAGTGGCCTGCCGTCGGGGTTTCCGTGCCCCCATGGATGAGCGATTTCAGCAACCATTTGATGGTGGAAAGCAATGCCAATCTGGTCCGCTGGATGCATATTACCCCCAGCAAACAGGATATAGAATCCTGCGACCGCATCGGGCTGATTCAGGCGATGCCGGCGGGGGATGCGGAATCGGATGTGAGCGGGCGGCGGTGGGAGCATCGGCTGGAAGTCATGCGGGATGCAATCATTTATAATCGGAACAATCCGAGCATTCTGTTTTATGAGGCTGGCAACAAGGGAATCAGCGAAGCCCATATGGCGGAAATGAAGCACATCCGGGACTGCTGGGACCCGCATGGGGGACGAGCGATAGGCTGCCGAGAGATGCTCGACAGTCAAATTGCCGAATACGGCGGAGAAATGCTCTATCTCAACAAAAGCGCTCGTATCCCGGTGTGGGCGATGGAATATTCACGGGATGAGGGGCTGCGGAAATACTGGGATGAGTACTCGCCCCCCTATCACAAAGACGGCGAAGGGCCTCGTCGGGGCAATACACCGCCGGAGCCGTACAACCGCAATCAGGACTCTCACGCAATCGAAAATGTGATTCGCTGGTACGATTACTGGGAACATCGACCGGGAACAGGCCGTCGGGTCAGTTCCGGAGGCGCTAATATTATTTTTTCCGATACGAATACGCATTATCGCGGAGCGGAAAATTACCGCCGAAGCGGGGAAGTTAACGCGGTGCGGCTGCCGAAAGACGGCTGGTTTGCACATCAGGTGATCTGGGACGGCTGGGTGGATGTTGAGCGGCCGCGAATTCATCTGCTGGGACACTGGAACTACCAGCCGGGTGTCAAGAAGAATATTTACGCCGTTTCCAGCGCCGAAAAAGTCGAATTATTCATCAACGGCCGTTCAATGGGCTTTGGAGAGCAAAGCTGTCGGTTTCTCTTTACATTCCGCGATATCAACTGGGAGCCGGGGACGATTTGGGCTGTGGGTTATGATGCCCAGGGCCGGGAAGTCTGCCGAACGGAGAAAACCACAGCCGGTCCGCCGAAACGGATTCGGTTAACGGCTCGCACAGGACCGAAGGGACTTCGAGCGGACGGAGCTGATATGGCTCTGATCGACGTGGAAGTGGTGGATGCCGAAGGCCGCCGCTGCCCAACGGCCTTAAACCTGATTCGGTTTGAGCTGACCGGACCTGCAGAATGGGTGGGCGGCATCGCGCAGGGCCCGGACAATTATATCCTGTCCAAAGAACTGCCTGTTGAGTGCGGTGTAAACCGGGTGATGATTCGTTCCACCGTACAGGCGGGACAAATCGTTTTGACCGCCGCTTCGGAGGGCCTGGAGGAAGCTCAGATTGAAATCACGTCCCTTCCCGTCGAAGTCGTCAATGGTCTGTATGCCCAGATGCCGGATGCCGAGCTTGTCGGCTATTTAGACCGCGGTCCGACACCGAAAGGTCCATCGTTCCAAATCAGCCGCATTCCGATTTCTGCTGCCCGGATTGCGGCCGGAGCCAATCCGGAACAGACGGCTTTGACTGTCGATGATAATGAACGGACGGGCTGGGAAAATGACGGAACACGTCGGACGGCATGGCTCAAATACGAATTTTCCGGAGAAACCCTCGTCAGCGAAGTGGATATCAAGTTTGGCGACTGGCGAAGGCGGACATATCCAATCCGTATTCGAGTCGATGACAAAATCGTCTTTGAGGGAAGGACTCGCCAGAATCTCGGCTATTATACCGTCCGATTTGAGCCGGTTCCGGGGCGGAGCCTGACAATCGAGCTGACCGGCCGCTCCGAGGAACAGGATGCCTTCGGGCTTGTGGAAGTCACCGGTCAAAAAGACGAGGCCGGAAAGGAAACAGCCGCATCAACGGCCAGAGGGACTCTGAAGATTCTCGAACTGGAAATCTACGCTCCGGCGAACAAACTGTAAAACAGCTCTTTATTTTGGGGGTTTTATGAAATTCGGAACAGTCATTCGGCCAAGCATATTAGCGTTGTTTCTTATTGGAGCTGCCGCTTTTCCGGAAGTTATTTTATCCACGGCAGATGGAAATGGGGCCGATACCTTCGTCGGCAACGACAGCAATAAAGGTCCCAACAGCAACTACGGCAGCTCTTCTACAATGGACATTCGCAATTACACGGGTGTGCGGGCCCATATCGGATATGTCCGATTTGACCTCAATCCCATCCGCAGTCGGAATCTGTCGGGGGCTCAGCTTCGGCTGTTCATCACCTCCGCCCAGAACTCCAAAACATGGAATATCTACGGAGTCAATGACGGTTCAGACGACTTCTGGAATGAAATGACCATCACATACAACAACAGCCCATGGATGCTTCCGGCCGCATTGGGCAATTTTGCTCTGAATGAAGCGAAGGTGACTTTTCTGGGAACCCTGTATGTCCCGGCCGGTTCGAATTATACGCTGACTTCCAGTCCGTCTTCTCTGAATCTGGATTCTTTTCTTGCCGGCGATACGAATGGGCTGGTAACGTTTGTTCTGATTGGCCCGGCAGACGGCAGCGGTTCGCAGTATTACGCCGCCACGAAGGAAGGGATTTCCGCCCCTGCCATCATTTTGCCGAATGCCTATTGGATTGAGCCGGCCAATCAGCCGCAGCCGGACGGCACTCAACCCGTTTCCGGAGACAATGTAGTTTTCAGCTGGCGGCCAGGGCAGATTCCTCATCCCACGGAACCCGGACAGACAATTGCCGACCCGAAAATTACGGGCTTTTATCTATACTGGATTCAATATCCTCGGAATTCGGAGCCTCAAACTCCTGATTTTTCCGGCGTAACACCCGTCTATGTTCCGCGAGGCACGCAGGAGCGGGAACAATATCCGATATCCAGTCCCGGTCTTGCCTTTTCAAAGAATCAGGTGGTTTACTGGCGTGTTGATGAATCCGTTTATGGTTCCCAGGCAGCGGCGCCGGAGACAATCTTAGGGCCGGTCTGGCGTTTTGAAACGGAGCAGTCGGCGCCTCCCCGCCGGTATATGGAAAATTTAGGACGCGGTGTGGCTGCTGTGCGAAACAGCAGCGGAGTTTTTGTCAGCTGGCGTCTGCTGGGAACTGACCCGGAAGACATCGGATTCAATCTTTACCGTTCTGCAGCCGGCGGCTCCCCTGTCAGACTGAACAACTCTGTTCTGACCGGCGGGACGAACTTTACCGATACGACGGCCAATCTTTCTGTGAACAATACCTACTTTATCAGACCAGTTCTCAACGGAGCGGAACAGGCGGCAAGCGGTTCTTATACACTGCCCGCCAACAGCCCGGTCCAGCCGCTGATTGTGATTCCTCTGCAGACAACCAATACGGATGAGATTCACTTTGTCTGGGTAGGAGACCTGGATGGGGACGGCGAATATGATTTTGTGCTGGACCGTCTGAACTGGGAGGGCCGCCCTCAGTCCATCGAGGCATACCGGCGGGACGGCTCTTTTTTATGGTCCGTCAATCTGGGTCCCAACAGCACGAATACCTATACAATCGAACCCGGTTCGGCCACCATTGATGTAGGACACTGGGATGGGGTCACGGTGTACGACCTGGACTGCGACAGAAAGGCGGAGGTTGTGCTTCGAACCGCCCGGGGTGTGGTTTTTGGGGATGGAACCGTTTTGACAGCCCCCGATGACCTGGTTCAGTTCATTTCTGTTTTAAACGGAATGACCGGAACGGAGCGAGCTCGAATTCAGATTCCAACCGACTACATTGCAGACGGCCCGATGGGAGCGCACATGGGTATCGGCTATCTGAACGGCAAAACGCCGAGCATCATTGCCACGATGAAAAACCGTATCGGCGATGGAGATTTTAATATGATGATTTGTGCCTGGGACTTTGACGGGACGGCACTGACCCAGCGATGGAAATGGCTTCGCGGGTCTCAAAACTGCCCGGACGGCCATCAAATCCGCATCATCGATGTCGATGGGGATGGAATGGATGAGGTCTGTAATCTCGGCTTTGTCCTTCGGAACAACGGAACGCTGCTTTACAATCTCGGAGAGCAGGGAATTGTTCACGGAGACCGCTGGCATATCGGCAAATTCGACCCCAGCCGGCCCGGCCTTCAGGGATACGGCATTCAGCAAAGCAATCCGAGCGGCCTGCGGTTTTACTACTACGACGCCGGAACCGGACAGATTCTCTGGTCTTATTCTGCATCCGTGGTGGATGTGGGACGCGGAGATGTCGGGGATACAGACCCGCAGTATCCGGGTTTCGAATGCTGGGCATTTGACGGCATGTGGAACGGCCCGGCAGGGATTCAGATTGCTCCGAGCGCCCCGTGGCCCTGTCTGCGTCTCTGGTGGGACGGAGATGAACTGAGTGAAAGCTACAATGACGGCAAGATTGAGAAGTGGATTTACAGTACGAGTTCCGTTTCGCGGCTTGTAACCACTTGGAATTACGAAACTTACACCCGCAGCGACCGGGGCTGTCCGATGTTTTACGGTGATATTCTCGGAGACTGGCGGGAAGAGGTCATCGTGACAAACAGCAATTATACCAAGCTGGGGATTTTTACCACAAATGTCCCCACCAGCCGGCGGATTTACGCCCTGCCGCACAACCCGGCCTATCGAAACGGCATGACAGTCAAGGGATATATGCAGTCGCATCATGTCGATTTTTATCTGGGACATGGAATGAGCACACCGCCCAAGCCGCCGATTCGCCTGGCGGGTGTTCCTTTCCATCCAACGGATTTGGTTCGAGACGGAAAAATTGACTTGAACGACTTTGCCGTCATGTCTTCACAATGGAGAAACTCCCCTGCGGCTCCATCGGCGGATTTAGCGCCTGTTGGCGGGGACGGGCAAGTCAATCTGGCCGACCTGGCATCGTTCTGTGAGAACTGGCTGACTGAAGATTCAGACTGATGCTCGTTCAATGCTTTCGCAAGGACAAAAGTTTATGCAGAGAAGCCAAATCCAGCTGCAGATTTTGACAGCGATAGTCTGCGGAACCACTGTTTGGGCCGGCTCTCGAATGATTCAGGAATCCGATTTCTGCCTCGACTGGAAATTTTTTAAAGGAGACGCGCTGGATGCTTACCGTCCCGATTTTGATGATTCGGCTTGGAGAACGGTTTCGCTGCCGCATGACTGGAGTATTGAAGGTCCGAAAGACCGCCGGAATCCGGGCGGCCGACAGAACGGATACTTTCCCGGCGGCATCGGCTGGTATCGCAAGCGGTTCCGCCTTTCGCCGGAGGCCGCTGACAAAAAAGTTTTGGTACAATTTGATGAAGTCTATCACAATAGCGAAGTCTGGATAAACGGACGTTCTCTGGGGAGGCGCCCTTACGGGTATATTCATTTTGAGCACGACCTGACTGACTACTTGCGAATCGGTCAGGATAATGTTCTATCTGTGCGTGTGGACAACAGCGATCAGCCTAACTGCCGATGGTACAGCGGTTCCGGCATTTACCGGCGTGTGCGTCTCCTCATCACGGATAAACTCTGCGTGGTCAGCTGGGGCACGGCTGTGACCACCCCGCAGATTGACGAGAAGCGTGCATCGATAAAGGTCTGTACGGAGGTGCAAAATGCCTATCCGCAGCCGCAAGAGTGCATACTTCTTACACAAGTAATCGATCCAAAAGGCAAAACGGCAGCAGAAACCCGATCCGTTCGTCTGCTCCGAGCCGGTGAACACTCCCGTTTCGAAGAACAAATAGAAATCAGCCGTCCGGAATTGTGGTCACCGGACCAACCCAACTTGTACACCGTTCGCAGTCTTGTTCGAACACCGGAGCGTCTCTGTGACATTTATGAAACTCCCTTCGGTATCCGCCGAATTGCCCTCGATTCCAACAGAGGATTTCTGCTGAACGGAGTTCCTGTGAAAATGAAGGGAGTCTGTATTCACCATGACGCCGGTTCTCTGGGAGCGGCAGTTCCTGTTCGGGTGTGGGAAAGACGGCTGGAGATTCTCCAGTCCATCGGCTGCAATGCCATTCGGACCAGCCACAATCCGCCGGCACCGGAACTGCCGGACCTGTGCGATCGAATGGGTTTTCTGGTTATCGAGGAGGCCTTTGACAAGTGGGACGGACGGTACGGGCGCTGGTTTGAATCGTGGTGGAAGCAGGATCTGGTGGATATGATTCAACGAGACCGCAATCATCCGTCTGTTGTCATCTGGAGCGTAGGGAACGAAGTCTCGGGTCAGGGCGGAGAAAGGTTCATGGAACAGCTCAGCCGTCTGGTCGATGAAACACGCCGTCATGACCCGACACGTCCGGTGACCTGTGCGCTGCGTCCTTTTGACATCCGCTCACGGGAAGAAAATGCGCAGATTATTGCTCAAATCGCCAAAGCCATGGACGTGGTATCCTGCAACTACCAAGAGCAGTGGTTTGAAGATTATCGAAAAGAGTATCCGGAGATTCTGATTATCGCCAGCGAAAGTTATCCGTTTTATCGAGGCAAGGAAATGAGTTATAAGGCATTTGAACCGCTCAATCCGTGGCTCGAGGCGGAAAAGCATGATTACGTACTGGGAACTTTTTATTGGACAGGAATAGATTATCTGGGTGAAGCAGAGGCGGGCTGGCCGTATCATGGATGGAATTGCAGTCTGATCGACACCTGCGGTTTTGTTCGTCCCGTCGGGCATCTTGTTCGCAGTTTCTGGTCAAAAGAACCGATGGTATATTTGGCCGTTCTGGATGATTCACTGGAAGAACCCAACCCGACAAAGGACCACTGGGGCTGGCCCAAAATGGCGTCTCACTGGACTGTGCCTGTTCCGGAAGGTCAGCTAGTAAAAATTGCGGTTTTTTCAAACTGCCCGACTGCGGAAGTTTTTTTGAATGGACAGTCAATGGGACGCAAGGAACGCTGCCATTTTCCGGACGGGATGATGATTTGGAAGATTCCGTATATTCCCGGACGGATTGAAGCTCGGGGGCTGAAAGAGGAGAAAACACTTTGCACATATCAGCTCCGGACAGCCGGCCGGCCGACTCAAATCTGCCTGCTGGCAGACCGAAACGTTCTTCGGGCCGACGGACAGGATGTCAGCCATGTGGAGGTACAGATTCAAGACGCAGAAGGAGTTGTTGTTCCCAATGCGGCGCATACAATCCGGTACTTCCTGGATGGACCCGGGACGATTCTCGGGGTCGATAACGGGGATTTGACCAGTATGGAATCTTACCAGGCCTCTGAACGGAAGGTGTTTCAAGGGCGTGCTCTGGTGATTATTCAGTCCGCCCGGCAGGAAGGAGCAATCACTCTTCGGGCCCGAGCAGACGGATTAAAAGAGGCTGCCGTGGTTATTCAAACGGCCGCTTGTGAATCGATAAATAAAGATCTATCAGCTGCTCAATCATCCCGCTGACGGGGTGATTGCGGCGAACGTAATTCTGCGCAGCCGACGCCAGCTGACGAGCCAGCTCCGGCCGGCTTAGAAGTTTTTTCAAAGCCGCATAAATGCTCAATTCATTGTTCGGTTCCACCCAAAGAGCCGTTACACCGTCCTGCAGCAGGCCCCCTGCCGGGTCAGGGGTACCCGCTATGGCCAGGCCCGTTCCCATGACCTCCAGCAGGAGCGGTTCGAACCGCCGTACCGGATTCAGATACACAAAGATATCCGCTCCGGACAAGACATCCCGAATCGATTCCTCCATCGGAACCACGCTTAAATTCGACCGCAATCCAAGAGTTCGAACTCTTCGGCGGACCGCATGCTCTGCCCGACCGGAACCGAGAATCGCTGCAAAAAAATCAAAACCATCCAGCCGCAGATGACGCAGGGCCTGAAGAAACGGCTCCAAAGCATCCGCTCGGTCCAGCGGATGCACCAGAATCAGACTCGGCAGACGGGAGGAGTCGGAAAAACAGACACACGCATCCTCCGTATAGCAGCCGGGCCGTATCAGGTGAATCGGAGGCAGCTGTCCGCGTCCGCTTTGTTGGAGGACCTGCAGAATCGGCTCACTGGCGGCTGTCAGGGCATCCGCCTGCTCAAAAGGAAACAGCCGGCAAAACAGTTTTTGGGGAAAGTCAAAAAAAGACAGGATATAAGGAACCTCAAAGCACTCGGAAAGAAAATGCAGCAGACGCGCATGGGCCGGCCAAACGCCGTGCAGCACCGTCGGTCGATAATATCGGAGGCATTCGATAAATTCCTGCATGGCTCGGCTTCGACGCCGAAACTGCCAGTTCTGAGGATATTCAAAAACCTCCACGGATGGACACAAAACTTTGTAAAAATCGCTTCCCTGCGGTCCTGCCAGCGCCGGGCGATAGGAAGACCCTACCAGCCCTACCAACATGCTGCGAAAGAGCCCCGGATACAGCCGAAGCACCTCCGGCCGGACAAAAAGCAGAGGTCTGCAAACCTTCCGACACAAACCGCCGGTATTGTTTTCATCAGGAGGCATAATCCTTTACTGATTTTTGGTGCGCTGC
Source organism: Anaerohalosphaeraceae bacterium (assembly GCA_035378985.1). Taxonomy (NCBI): domain Bacteria; kingdom Pseudomonadati; phylum Planctomycetota; class Phycisphaerae; order Sedimentisphaerales; family Anaerohalosphaeraceae; species Anaerohalosphaeraceae bacterium. Next base: position 145,345 of record DAOSUR010000004.1, on the reverse strand, counting down.
GTCAGGATTTGCGTCAATTTTTCCAGTTCGCCCGCTTTGATATGGTAGCACTGCGAATCATCAGGAAACCGGCCTTCTCGGATTTCCTGAGCATAGGCGGCTACGGCCTGCTCAACCGCTTGACCCAAATCGGCAAAACGCCTGGAAAACTTCGGCATTGGTCCCGTGCTCAGCCCAAGAATGTCAGAGATGACCAAAATCTGACCGTCACAGTCCGGCCCGGAGCCGCAGCTGATAACCGGAACAGGGCTTTGCCGGGCAATCAAAGCAGCAGCCTCTCGAGCTGTGCCTTCCAGCAGGAGTGCACCGGCACCGGCCCGGACCATATTTTCGCTCAATTCAAGCAGCTCATAGGCCAGCTCCGCCGTTGTGCCCTCGGCTTTCAGCCGTCCGAGTTTCGTAATGCTCTGGGGACGAATTCCGATATGAGCCATCACCGCCATGCCGGCATCGCTGACGGCCTTGACGGCATCCAGATAGGCTGCAGAGACCTCCATTTTGATGATTTGAACATCCGCTTCCCGGACAAAACGGCCTGCATTTCGGACTGCATCCGCCGGACAGGTCTGATAGGAAAGGAACGGCATATCCGCCGCCAGACAGACATCCGGTGCCCCCCTCCGCACGGCTGCCGTAAGCATCACCATCATATCCATAGTGGCCGGCAGGGTTGATTCATATCCAAAGATAACCTGGGCCGCCGAATCCCCCACCAGAATCATATCCACTCCGGCCCGGCTGACCCATTGGGCGGTTGTATAGTCATAGCAGGCAACCGCTGTAATCTTCCGGCCGGTTTGCTTCATCTCCAGCAAAGTCAAAATGTTCTTTCTTGCACCCATATCTTCCACAACGTTTTATTTTACAATAACTTACTCTCTTTTTTTTTGCAAGCGGAAAAAATCATGAAGGGGAACCGTTTTCTGCTTAATCAATCAAGACACAATATGTCCTTAAAGATGCATTAAAATTTTGTTAAAGTTCTGAACAAAATCTGTTCGATATGACTATAGCATATAGAAGGGTCTTTCAGGGTCTTATAGAGAGTACTTTTCAGGCTTTTCATCACCCTCCTCCGAAGCCAGATTCTGACTCGTTTGGGATCTGGCTTTATTTTTTTTATCTTTACAAGCAAAACACCAACAATAAAACCCTATTTTATCCGTTTTTCCCAGATTCTATCAGCGGCTGGCTGCCAAGCCATTCAAGGATGGCGTCCACCGGCTGATAGGCCGGAGCCAGATTGGTTTGTTCAGGAGCAATTTTGAGCGTCGGTTCATGAAGAAAAGTTCGATATTGCTCTCCCTGCTCCGCTGTCGGCTCAAATCCCTTATTCAGATGCGGAGCAAGCATAATCAGCAATTCCGAGTTGGTTTTTTCCTTCCTTTCGCTCGAAAACAGAATCCCCAGAAGCGGCAAATCCCCTAACAGGGGTACCTTCTGGGTCGTAATCAGCGTATCCTTTCGGCGCAAACCGCCTAAAACAATCACCTGACCGTCCTCTACCAACAGCGTTGTCCGGGCCTGCCGAGTATTGACAATGGGCACATTGGTGGACGACTTGCCCGATGTCACATTCTGCTTGGGCTGAATTGTCATCTGGATTTTCCGTTCATCCGTCACAACCGCCTTGACCGTCAGCGTTACGCCCACTTCCTTAAATTTCGTGCTCGTCAACGTTCCGCCGCCGGATGTATCGCTGGTCTCCGTATACGGAATTTCCTCGACGGTTTTGATTTCCGCCTCCTGTCCGCTGAGTACAACAATCCGCGGGGTCGCCAGCAGCTCCACGTGCCGCTGCTCCTGAAGGGCATGCAGCGTCGCCGTCAAATCCCCGTTGAGAAACGTAAGGTCCATCCCCGCTGCGGCCGGCGAGACCGTGTCAAAGGTATCCAGCAAAATCTGCTTGGAGGTCGTTCCTCTGCCTTCCGCACCGCCCAGCAGAAACTGCCAGTTGACGCCGATTTCGGTATCATCAACAAGCATCACATCCGCAATCACCACCTCAATCAGAATCTGTTCCGGCATTCGGTCTGCCTGACGCACCTCGCTGACTATCCGTTCCAGATAGTCGGGCAAATCGCACAACAGCAGCGAGTTGGTAGCTGCATCAATCGATACCTTGCCGGCCGGAGAAAGCATTCCGCTGACCAGGTCTTTCAGATTTTCCGCACGAAGAAACTTCAGCATCACTGTCTGAACGGCCATCTGCCGCCCGTCGATGGCAGCGGCAACCGATTCAGCGGGCTGCACCGCAGACTCTTCAGCCGTTAAACTGCCAAACGGATCACGGGAAACCGTTGTTTCCTGGGCATACACAAACATTCCAAACAGCAAAAATCCCGGCAAAATGGTCTTTATTATTCCATTCATACCTTATTGCTCCTTTGACTTCTCCGTCGCAGACGGCTCTCGCCTGTCCGTATCTCTTGCAATCGGCACCAGCAGGCAAACCCGCCCGGCCAGCATCCCCGGACGCTCTCGGGCCGACTCAATTTTCAAAGACTCCAGCAGCACACATCGAGGATAGGATTCCATCAGCCGAACCCATTGAAACCAGGCATCGTAGGTACCGTACAACTGCATTTTTACCGCCCGGATTTCCGCTGCCTGCGGTTCATCCGGCAAAACGGAACGGCCTTTCGGAGCAAGGTCATATTCCAGCGCCGCCAAATGACAGCCTGTCTGAGCAGCTCCTTGTTCCAGCCAGGCAAAAAATGCTTCCGCCTCCGCTGGTGTAAAAACAGAAAACGGCTCCTTTTTCTTCCATTCTTCAAGCCGTTGAAGCTGAACCGCCAGACGCTCTCCGACTCTTTCCATCGACGCCAATCGTTCCGCATAAAGGCCTTCGAAATCCCGACTGCGGGAGCGGGCCTGCGCCGACTGGAAATAAGGATGCAGAAAGACCGGATAAGCCGCCGCCAGAATCACCCCCGCCGTCAGCCAAGGCAGCCGCTCCCGAATCAGAACCAGCCGTTTAGTCAGAGACGGCATCTGCATCATATTCTTCTCCTGTTTCAAAAGATTTCAGACGGCAGATGATGCGATACTCATACACCCGTCCCGAACCTGCACTGAGCCGGCTTTCCGCCACAGCGGCACTCGAAATCAGGGAACTCTGTCCCAGCCGTGCGGCAAACTGATAAATAGCCTGAATCGAAAGGGCTCTGCCTGAAAGCTCCATCATCCCGTTTCGCTCCATTTCAAGAGTGGTGATTTGAAGGGCCGGCGGTATCCCCCTGCGAATCTCCTCAAAAACGGAAGAAAAAGAAAAGGCCGCCCGTTGACGGTTCATTTCCTCACTGACTCGCTGCAACGCCCGGAGGGCATCGATCTTTTCTTTAACCTGTCTTTGACGCTCCGCTGTCTGAATCAAAGGCAGCGGCTTCTGAGAATCAGAAAGCGCCTGTGCATCGAAAGGCATCAGCCAGGTGGAAAGATAAAACCCCCCGAGCATCAGGGCCGCCGCTGCCACGGTTTTCCAAAAACTTCTCTGCCAGGCATATTGTTCCAGCACCTCCGGCGGGAGCAGCTCCGGTACCAACTGGGTCGCCGGCTCAATTCCTTTCCAGGCGGCTCCCAGTGCCGCCGGCCAGACCCGTTCATCCTCCTTGAGTTCTATGCCTTTAGGCCGACGCTCCGGCGTAATCAAAACCACCCTGTCCCCGAACAGGGACTCCAGGCCGGCTTGCAGGCCTTCGAACGCATCCTTCCTTTCATCCAAAACGACTATCACCTGCCAGTGATGCTGAAACGAAAAACCCTTCTCCAGTTCGTAAAACTGCTGAATCGTCCGAACTTGCTCAAGAATAAAGGAGGAAAGCTCTTCCAAACCCCCTTCCCATGAAAATCTCTGCACAAAATCCAGCTTTCGATTCAAATAGGCGCAAACCGTCAGCGTCTGCCCGGTCAAGGAAGCGGTCAGAAGATTTTTAGTCTTGCGGGCCTCTTCCCAAAACGCCTCAATCGCCCGATACACGGCGCAGAAATCCATCTGAAGCGATTGAATCTCCACGCCGGCAAGCCGGAAGGTCTCCGTCAGATTGCGGATGCACTCCCGCGTCGTAAGACCCGCCAGGATTTTTTCTTTGCCTTCCTCATCAGCCCCAAGGGAACAGTAATCCGCATAGGCCGTCCGTTTCACCAGAATCGGGCTGAATCGCATCTCCGTATGAATAAATTTCTGCATATTGGAGGGAATCTCCGCCGGCAAATCCAGAATCTGCGCCGCCGTCTGGCCATCCGGAATCACCACAACAGCCCGCCGAAGCCCGATCCGCGCCGCTTTCAGCATCTTTCGAATCAGACCTGCCGTACGAGCAGGATGCTCAACCCATCCTCCGCAGACCTCCCCCGCCGGCAATTCCGTACGGCCCGAACGCAGGCGGACAACCTTTGACCCGACCGCTTCCACCCACACGGCCTCCGCATAGGTGTCCGTCAGCACAATTCCCAGCGATTCTTTTTTTCGTTGGCCTCTCATGGATTGATTTGCAAAGACTGGATCGAAACCGGATAGGGCAAAGACAACCCTGTACGCACTTCGGCGCGAAGCCGGGCCTGATAGCCGGCCGCGGTCATCCCAATAGACTCAATCGTGAGCAAAGGCGGACTTCCGGCTACCGAAACGGTATAGAAATCATCAAAAAACGGCTTATTGGAAAAACCGCTGTCCCAAGAGACATCCTGCCGGATCGCCGCAATGGCATCATTCAGTCCGGCTTCCGCGACCGCCAGGGCTCGGGCCATTTCCATCTGATTTTTGACCTGCAGAAGTTCCTCGGTGGTCAAATGGAGCATCCCAACAACCAGAGCCGCTGTGAGGGCCAGCAGGAAGACCACAATCAGCAAAACACTCCCGGAACTGTCTGTCTTTTTTCTCACAAACACGTCTGTCTCTGTTCCTCAAGATAGAATCTGTCTCCTTGTGTTCATCGTCTATACAGCAGTTTCGATTAAGCAGCTTTTTAATCGGATTGACAGCCCGTAAGAGAGCGGTAAAAAGACCGAAAAAACCTGTCCATCAAAACCTTATCGGAACCCTGCATTCTTTTCGGAAACACCTTCAAAATAGAAAAACCAGGTCCGATAAATTCCCTACATCCGCCCGGCAGCCCATTCAATTGAGCGATGAAGAATCTGCCAGCCTTCCTCCGTCAGCCAGCTGTTGTTAAACCCGCTGTAGCCCCATGGGAGGACCACCCGGCGAGCCGGTGCCGGCTGTCCGCCCCAAAGGGCGCCGCCCGCCTCCACAGCCGCCAGGTTCACCTGCGACTGTAAAAGCCGCATCCCCAACGGAATCAGTCCCCCCGCCGCCGAACCTCTCATTCGAACTAAATCCCCCAGCAAGTAGGATAAAACGATTACATAATCATTCATCGCATAGGAATCTGTAATAGGATGTGCAGTGTTCACAATCCGCACGCCCCAGGCCAAATAGGTCGTCCCTTCCTGATTCGAAATCTTCATATCATCATGACAATTCTGATGCTCCATTATCACACCAATTGGAACCAGTGCCAGTTTCGAACCGAGATTTTGACAGCCGCAGCTGGAGGGGATAAACACTGCATCAGCTGCAGAAGCTGCTGTATCAATCTGCGCTTGGCTTGAATGATCGTCCAAAAGCGAAATCTCATACCCCCAGCCCTCCAACCGCTGGTAAAGCCGCTGTTCATACACCGTCAAAGAAGAGGGATTGCCCACAACCAGCAGAATACGCAGGGCGGTCGGCTCCGGCTCCGTCCGCAGGTAAACAGAAAAATCATAGGATTCACTTCGCCCTCCCGCGGCGGCAATGACCGAATCGACCCGAATCAGCCGAATCGAAGACGCCTCCTCGGCTGGATTGACGAAATCATCAAGAGAAAAACCGGTTATCTGAAAACGGCTGACCGGCCCGGCCAGCAGCGACAAATCCCCTGCCGGACCAAAATAGACGTATCCATCAGGACCGACTTCATAACGGTACGTTTGCCCCGATGCATCCTGAAACTCCACAAATCCGAGGGTCTGGGCGGTGCCGCTGACGGCGGATATCGAACGAGCCGCCGCCAAATGACGATTCAGATGCTCCTGAAGAACCCGGGCATTCTGCTGAATCTCCGAAGCAGATTCTTTGGAGTCCCACCCCGCCTGCAGAAGCCGAAACTGCGGCAGAATCACCAGAAACACCGTCGAAACCAGCGACAGGGCCAGAATCATTTCCACCAGCGTCCAGCCGCCTCTGAATCGTTCCGGTTTTGCGATTTGCGGTCTCATCCTGTCCCTTATTGAAGTCGGGCAATCCGGCTCCGAAGCACGGCCAACACCTCTGACCCGTCCAAAATACTGTTGTGATTTTCATCGTATCCAACCAATATGGAAACCGTCCGGAGAAGCGGGTCTGTATCCGCATTCACAGTTCCCAGATACCCCCCTCCCAACGCTTGACTGGAAAACGACCAGGAAGATGTAAAATCATCAGAAGCCGCACGAGCCCGAAGTTCCTCCATCTGGTTCTGAGCCAAAATCAGCGAGCGGGTAACTTTTTCCGTTCGGGTCGTAAAGAAATGCACCCGGCTCATTGCCTGCAAAACCGGCACCATCGCCAGCGAAAGAATGAGCGTGGAGATCAGAATCTCTGTAAAGGTCATCCCCGTACGCCAACAATTCCCTGAGTAATGCTTCAATCTTCTTTCCGGCATAAAACGGCTCCTGTCGCCGGAATCAAGGTAATGGAATATTGAATATCGCCCGCAGAAAGACGGATTGCACTGTCGCTGCCGCTCAGAAGGTTGCCCAGCGGACCAAAAGCGAAACTCCGCCCGCCTGTGCAAAGCACTCCGGCGGAAAACGAACAATTCGTCAGCGTCAGTCCGCTTTGGCGATTTCGCACCGAATAACCGCTGTAGGGCTCACTGCCTTCCATCCGAAGTTCATAGCCGGAAGGATTGCCGGCAGCGTCCGCCAGCGCCAGCTGGCGGGTCCAGCGAAGGTCGGCGGCCAGCTGACGGGCGGCTGTCTTGGCCGACTGCTTCCCAACAGCCCCCATCGGCAGATGCGGAACCGCAACTGCCGCCAGAAGCCCCGCCAAAAGAATGACAAACAGCAATTCAATGATGCTGATGCCCGCCGATACCCTTTTCACCTCTTAGCCCTCAAAAAAAGAGGGACACCGCATCGAAAAGGCGGTATCCCTGCTGATCGCTTTGGGAAAAGACAGCCGCTTAAAATCAATCAGTGATTGCACGTCACGCGATGATTGGCATTCATTGTATAGGTGCCGCCCAGCGGACAAACCGGCGCTCCATCCGGAAAATACGTCGTGTTGTTCGTGACGTTCGTTAACGCCGCCGGATAACTGCCGGTATCAACATAATACATTTCAATGGCTGAATTAATTAAGCTGATGTTTGTATCACAAGCCCGCTGACGTGCATTGCTGGCACTCTGCGAAATTCGCGGCAGTGCTATCGCAGCCAATGCCCCCAAAATCATTACGACAATCAGCAGTTCCACCAGCGTAATACCTTTCTTATCCTTCATGGCCGTACCTTTCTGTTCTATTCTCTGTCTGTTCCGCTTCCACCGTGCACCCTTTTCTTCGTCCAAAAACAAACCCGACTTTTGCACGGAAACCCGTTTTTTTTTAACAATACCTTTCCTGCCGCGTCGGCTTATTTGATATGGCTCATATAATCAAACATCGGCAGGTAAACTCCCAGCAGAATCAGCCCAACCGCCGCCCCCATAATGACCGATAACATCGGCTCCAGCTTCACCAAAAGCGCCGCCGTCCGCCGCTGGACGGCATTGTCCAGATAATCCGCCCCTTTGGTGAGCATCTCCGCCACGAGTCCCGCCTCTTCGCCGGCATGGGCCAGCTGCACAATCACCGGCGGAAATATCGGATGTTCCGCCAGCAGCTGTGCCAGCGAACCGCCGGTCATAATCTCCTGTTCAATTTCTTCCCCGACTTGATTCAGAACACTGTTGCGGCAGACCTGACGGGCCTGCTGAAGGGCCTGAACAATTCCGACGCCGGCTGACGACATCATCGCAAATGTCCGAATATACCGGCTGACCAGTATCATCTCCACAAGCGGTCCGATTATCGGCAGTTTTAGAATCGCCTCATCCCAGGCCGCCCGAAGCCCAGGATGATTCCTCCATCGTTTCCAGCCCCAGTAAACAAACCCTGTCAACAGCGGAAAAATCCAAAAATAATGCCGGACCAGCTCACTGAGCCCAATCAGAATCTGCGTCGGCCAGGGCAGTTCGATATGCAGCTGCTGATAAAGCCGCTGAAAAACCGGAATCACAAAAATCACAATGGCCGTCAGGATGCACACACAAAGCAAACCCACTACGGCCGGATACAAAAAAGCCCCCTTTACCTTCGTTTTCACTTCCAGCTGCTTTTCATAATACTCCGCCGCCTTCCGGAGCGTCTCGGCCAGTTTGCCGCCGGTCTGTCCGGCCTCCAGCATTCCCAAAAAGAAATCTCCAAACACACCCCGATAGGGTTCAAAGGCGGATGCCACAGAGGAACCGGCTTCAATGGAGCGTCGAACCGAATTTAAAATGGACTTAAGTTCCTCATTCGAGGCCTGTTCCTCCAGGGTCTCCAGACACCGAACCACCGTCAGCCCCGCCGCAAACATCCCGGAGAATTCATAGGCGAACGCCACAATTTCCGTCGGCCGAATCTTTCCTTTTCCTCCGCCCCCCTCCTTCCGCTCCACCGGCTTGGCCTCCAGCAGACGGCAGCCCAGCTTTCTTAAATCCGCCTCCAGATGGGCTGCATCCGCCGCATCTTCATAAATACCCGCCAGCCGAACCCCTCGGCTGTTTTCCGCAATATACTGATACGAAGGCATTCGCTCATCTCTCCCGCATATCAATCACCCGCATCACTTCCTCCAGCGTGGTTCGGCCCTGCCGGACCGCCTCCAGCCCCTGCATCTTCAGCGTTTTCATTCCCTCTCGAATCGCCTCTTCCCTCAAATCATCTTCCGACCCTCCCGAAACAATCCGATGTCGAATCGACGGCGTCATCATCAAAATCTCATAGACCGCAGTCCGTCCCAGATAGCCCGTTTGACGGCAGTATTCACAGCCCGCCCCCCGATAAAGTTCGGCCTTCATGTCCGATAATTTCAAAATCTTCCGGGCTTCCGGCTCGGGTTTATACGGCCGACGGCATCGCGGGCAAATCGTTCGAACAAGCCGCTGCGTAATCACCCCCAGCAGGGCACCGGCCAGCTGATGAGCAGCCGTCCCCAAATTCAGAAACCGAGGAATAACCCCGACCGCCGTGTTCGTATGCAGCGTACTCAGCACCAAATGGCCGGTTTGGGCCGCACTGACCGCAATCTCCGCCGTTTCCTCATCCCGAATTTCCCCAATCAGAATAATATCCGGGTCCTGGCGAAGAATGCTTCGCAGAGCCGAAGCAAACGTCAGCCGAATCTCCGGCTTGACCTGAACCTGGGTAATCCCGGCAATCTGATATTCCACCGGGTCCTCCACGGTAACAATATTCCGCTCAGGACGATTCAAATGCTGAATCATCGAATACAGTGTAGTGGTCTTGCCGCTTCCTGTAGGTCCTGTCAGCAGAATCATTCCGTACGGATTGCTCAGCAGGGAACAAAACTTTTCCAAATCCGACGGCTCGCTCACCAGCTCCTCCAGCCGACGCAGACCGGTTTGCGAATCCAGAATTCGTATAACAATCTTCTCTCCTCCGACCGCCGGCAGCGAAGAAACACGCAAATCATACAGTTTTCCCCCCTGCTCCAGAGCAATATGCCCATCCTGCGGCAGCCGCCGTTCCGAAATGTCCATATTCGCCAGAATTTTGATATGCGAAACCACCTGACGCTGCACCGAAGAAGGAACCTCCAGTGCATCCTGAAGAAGTCCGTCAATCCGGTAGCGTACTTTCATATCCGGCTGCCGCGGCTCCAGATGAATATCGCTGGCCCGATTGTCAATCGCCCCCGTCAAAATCGATTCCACCAGCCGCACAATCAGCGCATCAGCGGATTTGGCCGCCTGCCGCACCGGTGCATTTTTTTTCTCCTCGGCGGGTTTGTTCTTCAGACGCATCGCCACAATGTCCTGCCGAGTCAGGTTTTCCACATTGAAATGTCTCTGCAGGGCCTGGCGAATCGCCTCCGCACTCGCCGCCACCGGCCGAACCTGATAGCCGGTTCGCGCCGCAATCATCTGACGAACCGACAGATTCAGCGGACTGCTCATCGCCACAAGGAGTGTATCCCCTTCTACACGAAGGGGTATCAAAACATAGCGGCGGGCCGTTTCCAGCGGAATCAGTTTCAGAGCTGACGGGTCCACCATCTCCGGATTCAGCTGAACATATTCGATTCCGTTGCTGACGGCCGCCAGCTGAGTCAGAGCGTCTTCATCCAGCAGCTCTTTCTGCCGAAGCAGATGAAAAAGACTCTCTCCCGTTTTTTCCTGTTCAGACAGCACCTCCTGAATCTGCTCTTCCGACAGAAGATGATGCTGCCGCAAGGCATCCAAGACCGCCGCGTTTTGTTCCTCAATCCCCGAAGGAGTCGCTTTCATTCGATACTCCACGCGCAGACAATCAAAACGTTTCCACATTCTTTTCGACCGAATAACCGCTCCGCTTAACCGCCGATTGTCCGCGGCTTTACGCACAGGAAAAAGATTTCTGCAAAAACCAAATGGGTTTTTAACCGATATGATGACGTTGTAAAAAAAACAGGAATGGAATATTCTGGATATTATCGTTAGGATATATAATGAATAAACCGGAAACTTTTACTCCTGAATCCGGCCGGATTACAGAAGAACAGACCCTTCTACAGACAGGGGAGGCAATCAGAACCCTCTCTCACTTTATCAAAAACATCCTTCAAATGGTCGGCGGCAGTGCCGAAATCGCCCATACAGCCGCCCAAACCGGCAACTCCAAAGGCCTCGAAAAAAGTCTCGCTTTGCTTGTGCCCAATTTCGAGCGGCTTCGCCGGACCCTCCTCGATTTGTGCGAATACAGCCGAATTCGTCCCATTGAAGCGCTCCCGTGCAGTCTGAAAACACTTTGGGAAGAGGCTGTTGCGGATTTGCCCGATGTGATGAAGGAAAAGCTCCCTGCCATTACGCTGCAAACCGATAGCCCCATGCCCGCCGCTTATCTGGACCCGGACAAAATCCGCCGGATGTTTCGGCACATTCTCATTTTTCTGCTGGACCAGAAAACCGATTCAATCTCCGTCGAAATCCGTTCCCAGCCGCAGACACCGGAATGGCTTATCTCTTTTGCCTGGCAAGGCCGCCTGCCGGAAAATCCCAACAATCTTTTTGAACCCGCCGAACCGAAAGGAGCCCAATGGGGGACAGGATTGGATTTACCGCTGGCAGCACGAATTCTCTCTCAGCACCAAGGGCACATCGAGGCAGTCCAAGAGGGAAAAATCTCCCTCTTGCGGCTGTATCTGCCTCCGCAGCCGTTTGAAAAAGTTGATTGTACTTGTCTTTAGAATTGATTCAGAAAGCGGATGTCGTTTTCGAACAGAAGCCGAATATCTGAAATGCCGAATTTTTTCATTGCCAGCCGCTCAATGCCGAATCCAAACGCCCAGCCGGTGTATTTCTCGCTGTCGATTCCAACCGCATCAAAGACATTCGGATCGACCATCCCGCAGCCGCCGATTTCCATCCAGTGTTCGCTGCCGTCCTTGTCCGTCCAGAGGATATCCACCTCGCAGCTGGGCTCCGTAAACGGAAAGAAACTCGGCCGAAACTGCCATTTCGTGCCGGCTCCGAAAAAGATTTGAATAAACTGATGAATTGTACTTTTCAGGTCCACCATGCTGACCCCTTCATCCACCACGAGGGCCTCCAGCTGATGGAACATAAACATATGCGTGGCATCCACCGTATCCGGCCGATACACCCGTCCCGGCGCAACCACCCGAATGGGGGGCTTCTGCCGCTCCATCACCCGAATCTGAATCGTCGAGGTCTGACTGCGAAGCAACCGCCGGTCATCAATGTAAAAATTGTCCATCGGGTCGCGGGCCGGATGCTCCGGCGGAATATTCAGGGCGATAAAATTATGCCATTCATCCTCGACCTCCGGCCCATAAGCCACCGCAAACCCCATCCGCCCGAAAATCTCCAGAAGTTCGCTGATAGTCTGAGAGATGATATGGCTCTTGCCCTGTCGAACCGGAAGGCCCGGCAGCGTTACATCGAGAATCGGCCCGCCCCGATGCACAGTGCCCAGTGAGCTCTTTTTCCGTTCGAACGCTTCCGTCACCTCGTTTTTAATTCGATTGGCCAGCTGCCCGCCCTGCTTTTTTAATTCTGCAGGCAGTGCACCAATCTGACTGAGCATCAGGGTTACCTGTCCCTTGCGGCCCAGATATTTGATGCGGAAGGCCTCCAGCTGTTCGGCGCTTGAAACCGTCTCCAGCTCCTGCAGAGCCGCTCGGCCGATTTGTTCGAACTGTTCGAGCATAATCCAACCCTACAGGGCGGCTTTGGCTTTTTCCACAATCTGGTCAAAAGCGGTCGGGTCGGCAATGGCCAGCTCGCTGAGCATCTTGCGGTTCAGCCCGATTCCGGCCTTCTTGCAGCCGTTGATGAAATGGCTGTAGCTGATTCCGCGCTGCCGGCAGGCGGCACTGAGCCGAATAATCCACAGCCCCCGATAGGTCCTCTTTTTCTGCTTTCTTCCGATTCGGGCGTTCACGTTGGCCCGAACAGCGGCTTCTTTGGCCAGACGCAGCAGCTTGCCATCCGGACCGCGATGTCCCTTAACGACCTGAAAAATCCTCTTTTTGGCTTGGCGCCGTGCAGCGCCGCGACGTACTCTCGGCATACCAGCTTTCCTTTCGTTTCCGTTTCTTGCGCCCGCTGCGGCAGCTGATGAAGCCGGGAAGCAGGCGGAATCGACTTGTCTTTCTCTAACTTACTGCCCGAGCAGAACCCGGATTTTCTTGGCGCGAACGCCCTTAACCAGAGTGGTTGAACCGAAACGCCGCCGCCGCTTGGCGCTCTTGTCACTGAGCAAGTGCCCGCCGCCGCAGCGTTTGCGCTTCACCTTTCCGGTTCCGGTTATCTTCACCCGCTTGGCAAGTCCTTTATGTGTTTTCAACTTTGGCATCGAGTCTGTCCCTCAAAAACATTTTTCGAAAAATAAGAGGTAAGAAGTTTATCTTCGGCCGACAGATTCGTCAACCCAAAAATGACAAAAGAACCAAGATTTTTCCCCAGGTCTAACTGCCCTTGGCAGGCCCCAGCACCATTGTAATCCGCTTGCCCAGCATCTGCGCCGGCCGCTCAATCTTGGCAACCTCCTGAAGGGCCTGCACAATCTCCTCCATCATTTGGTAGCCCTGCTCCACATGGGCCATTTCCCGCCCGCGAAACGGCATTGTAAACTGGACTTTATGCCCCTTTTCGAAGAACTTGACGGCCTGGGCCAGCTTAATCTGGCGGTCATGGTCGTCGATTTTCGGGCGAATCCGAATCTCCTTGAGCGTGACGACATGCTGTTTTTTCTGGCTTTCTTTGGCCTTGCGTTTCTGCTGATACAGAAATTTGCCGTAATCCATAATTCGGCAAACCGGCGGATTCGACGTCGGCGACACCTCCACCAAATCCAGTCCCGCTTCCATCGCCCGGTTTCGGGCCTCCTCAATCGACACAACCCCAACCTGTTGATTGTTTTCATCGATCAGCCGAACCGGGCTGACCCGAATCCGCTCATTAATCCGGAAATTAATCTCTTTAGTGATAGTGTTTCCCTTTCCAAAAAGTCTGTGAAACCGTTTCTGACCTGTTCATAACGTCAACGACAAAGAACGGCTGCGGATTTTTTCCTGCACGCCGGATAGAAATGCTTCTACATTCATTGAACAGCTTTCTTTGGACTGGCGAAGCCGAACGGTCAGCGTGCCCGTCTCCTCTTCCTTCGGGCCGATCACCGCCATATACGGAATCCGGTCGGAATGAGCCCGGGCGATTTTGGCCCCAATCTTGTCATCCGTCAGGTCCGCCGAACAGCGAATCCCCGCTTCTTCCAGCCGCCGCTGCACCTGCTCGGCATAGGCATTTGTTTTTTCGCTGATGGACAAAACCCGCACCTGCTCTGGAGCCAGCCAGACCGGAAAATGTCCGCCGTAATGTTCAATCAGAATCCCCAAAAAACGCTCCAGCGACCCCAAAATCGCCCGATGAATCATCACAGGTGTTTTCTCGGTATTATCCCGGTCGGAATAGACCAGATTGAACCGCTGCGGCATCGAAAAATCCAGCTGAATTGTCCCCAGCTGCCAGGAGCGTCCCAAACAGTCATTGATATGAAAATCAATCTTCGGCCCGTAAAACGCCCCATCACCTTCGTTTATCTGAAAGACCAGCCCTTTGTGCTTCAGGGCTCCGGCCAGCGCATTCGTCGCCAGCTCCCAGATTTCATCTGAGCCGATATGCTTTTCCGGCTTGGTGGACAGCTCAATATGATAATCCTCAAACCCGAAGGTCGAGTAAATCTCCTGCACCAGATTAATCACGCCGATAATTTCGCTTTCAATCTGCTCGGGGGTACAGAAAATATGGGCATCATCCTGCGTAAACTGCCGCACCCGCACCAGCCCGTGCATCTGCCCGCTGGCCTCGTAGCGGTGAACCAGCCCCAACTCCGCCACCCGCATCGGAAACTCCCGATACGAATGCTTCCTCGAATTGTAAATCAAAAGCCCGCCCGGGCAATTCATCGGCTTGATAGCGTAATTGACCCCGTCCACGGAAGTAAAATATATATTCTCTTTGTAATGGTCCCAGTGACCGCTGCGGTGCCAGAGCGACTCATTGAGAATAATCGGAGTCTTGACCTCCACATATTTGTACCGTCGGTGCACCTGCCGCCAGAAGTCGATGATTTCGTTCCAGATAATCATCCCCTTCGGATGCAGAAAAGCAAATCCCGGCCCTTCTTCGTGGAAGCTGAACAGTTCCATCTGCTTTCCAATAAGCCGATGGTCCCGCTTTTTGGCTTCTTCGAGCCGTTCGAGATAGGCATCCAGCTCCTTCTTGGTCGGCCAGACGGTTCCATAGACCCGCTGAAGCATCTTCTGGCTGGCATCTCCGTGCCAATAGGCGCCGGCCACACTCATAATCTTAAAGGCCTTCGGGTCGATACAGCCGGTTCTCGGAATATGCGGCCCCCGGCAAAGGTCTTCAAAATTGCTGTCGCCGTGCCGGTAAAAACTGATAACATCCCCGCTGGCCCGCTGGATGTTATCCAGTTTATATGGGTCATGGGCCATTTTCCGGAGGGCCTCCTGTCGGCTCATCTCAATCCGAATGAAGGGCTGATTGGATTGGATGATTTTCCGCATCTCCTCTTCGATTTTCTCAAAGTCCTCCGGACGAATCGGCTCATCCAGGTCAATATCGTAATAAAACCCGTCGGCAACCGTCGGCCCGTAAACCAGTTTGGCCTTCGGCCAAATCCGGCAGATTGCCTCCGCCATAATATGCGCACAACTATGCCGCATTACCTCCAGTCCTTCCGGCTGGCGGGCTGTGAGCACTTCAAAGGAAACATCCCCCTGCAAAGGGACAGACAAATCGGAAAGTTTTCCGTTTATTTTGACAGCCAGAGCGGCTTTGGCCAGCCCTGGTCCAATAAGTTCAACCGCCTGTTCGGCTCGTATTCCGTCGGCCGCTTCCAGCACTTTCCCATCCGGGAGTGTCAGTTTTGCCATTTATCCTTTCATCCTGAATGAATCTTCTTTTTTATTATCGACAATCTTCAAAAAATATACACATTTTCAGAAAAAGTTCAACCACAAATATCGCTTTTATAGGTCTTTATAAAACCTGCTGATTCCCCTAGAAACAGATTCTCCCCCTCTAAAAATCCCATTTTACGGTCAGAGCCCCGTAGCTGTCGAAATAATTTTGTTCCTTATATTCCTGAGTCAGATAGGTCTGCGAGTATCCCAGTTCCAACGAACAGAGTTGAATGACACAGCCCACCTGAAGGTGCCCGACAAACGGTTCCGGATCCAAATCCGTCAAAAACTGGTTATATCCGACGGCCCTTCCGCCAACCCGAATAAAGAAGTACCCCGCTTTTTCCTTACGGAATGCCTCAGTTACGGCTCCGGCAGGCAATTCCAGCCGGTCCGGCCCCCAATCCTTCGGCAATTCCCAAAATCCAAACCGGCCGATTACGCTTGCCTGCAGATGACAAAAGACCGAACCTGCCGTAAACCCATACTCCGAAAGAAAATCTATCTTTTCGGACGGCTTCCAAAACGTCCCCTGCAAGCGATGTTTGCGGTACCAGGAAAAATCCACCGCCGGACGGTCTCCCAGCTGGCTGTCCCAGCCGATTGGTTTTCCGGAATGCATCGCTTCGTGAACACAGGTCTGAATCTGGCGTCCTTTGGCAGAAGGCCCAATGACGCCCAAGCTCAATTCCGCCTGGTCCAGAACCTGTTCATTAGCCCGCTGAACAAAAAGACCGCTGTAAAGCCATCCGGCAAACCGCATATCCTTCAGCCGCCGTCGAGCGGGTTCATCCACATAATCGGGGGTATAGATATTCTGGCCCAAAAAGATGCCGGCCGCTGTCTCAACAGGCCCCTGAGGAGTCGGAAAGAAAGGCACATCCATCTGTCCGTACCCTTCCAGCCACTGCCAGCTCGGCTTGAAGCCGTATACCAGTTTAAACCCGTTGGTGTAATGGCGGTCGGTGTTGTGATTGGGTTTCAGATATCGGCTGTCGTTTTCAGCATAAATCGTAAAGGTCTCCGCTCGTCCCGCCGAGCTTAGGACCATCACTGCCGGCACCACCAGCCCCCCAAGTGCCCTAAACCAGCTGTTTGCCATTTTGTTTTCCCCTTACTCCCACTCAATTGTCGCCGGCGGCTTGCTCGAAATGTCATACACTACGCGATTGACCCCGCGCACTTCATTGATAATCCGGTTGGCAATCCGGCCGAGTACCTCATAAGGAATCCGCGAGAAATCCGCCGTCATAAAGTCCGTTGTATCCACCGAACGAATGGCAATCACATGCTCGTAGCTGCGTTCGTCCCCCATCACGCCGACCGTCCCGATCGGCAGCAGGACCGCCAGCGTTTGGCTGACGCTCCGATAGAGTCCCGCCGCTTTGATTTCCTCAATCAGAATATCGTCCGCCTCCCGCAGAATAGCCAGCTTCGGCTCGGTTACCTCGCCGATAATCCGCACCGCCAGTCCCGGTCCGGGGAATGGGTGCCGCCAGACCATCTCCTCCGGCAGCCCCAGATACTCTCCAACCAGCCGCACCTCATCCTTGAACAAATCCCGCAGCGGTTCAACCAGTTCAAACCCCAGCTGCTCCGGCAGCCCGCCGACATTGTGATGCAGCTTGATATTTGCCGCCAGATTGCCGTCCTTTTTGCCCGATTCAATCACATCCGGATACAGCGTCCCTTGTGCAAGAAAATGTGCATCCGGGATTTTGGCGGCCTCAGATTTGAATGCCTCAATAAACTCTGCTCCAATGATTTTGCGCTTCTGCTGCGGGTCCGTCACACCGGCCAGCTTCGCCAGAAACTGCTTTCCCCAGTCCACCACCCGCAGGTCAATATGAAAATGGTTGCGGAAGGTCGCCACAACGCCTTCCCGCTCGTTTTTCCGCAGCAGTCCGTTATCGACAAAGATGCAGACCAGCTGGTCGCCTATGGCCTTGTGCAGCAGGGTCGCCGTCACCGCCGAATCGACCCCGCCCGACAGGCCGCAAATCACCCTCGAGGAGCCCACTTTTCGACGGACGGCCTCAATCGCCTCCTGGACAAAATCGCTCACCTGCCAGTCGCCCCGGCAGCCGCAGATGTCATACAGGAAGTTTCGGATAATTTCCTGTCCGCGCGGCGTATGCGTCACTTCCGGATGAAACTGAACCCCCCAGAACCGCCCGTTTTTGTGGCGAACCGCCGCAACAGGACAGGTCGGCGTCTCGGCCAGCGGGATAAAGTCATCCGGAAGCTGCTGCACCTGGTCGCCGTGGCTCATCCAGACGGTTGTATGCTCCGGAAGCCCCCGAAACAAGTCATCCGGACAGAGGATTCTCAGGGCCGTGCGTCCGTACTCGCGGGCCGGTGCCGAAGAGACCTGCGCCCCCAGCAGTTTGCACCCTGCCTGCATCCCGTAGCAAATCCCCAAAATCGGCACGCCCGCCTCAAACAGCCGACGGTCGCACATCGGAGCATTCGGGGCATAGACGCTGGCCGGCCCCCCCGAAAGGATAATCCCCTTCAGACCCGGACGCAGAATCTTCTCCAGCGGCAGACTCGGCTGGACAATCTCCGAATAAACCTTATGCTCCCGCACCCGACGGGCAATCAGCTGAACATACTGACTGCCGAAATCTACAATGACAATCTGCTCATGCATCGATTCAACCATCAGCTGTCAAACGGCACATATCCCGAATAGTTCGGCGACTCTTTGGTAATCACAATATCGTGCGGATGCGACTCGCTCACGCCGGCCGGACTGATTCGCACAAACCGTCCCCGCTGTCGAAGCTCCTCAATCGTCCGCGTGCCGCAGTAGCCCATTCCGGCCCGCAGTCCGCCGACCAGCTGGTACACAAAATTGCTCAGCGTCCCCCGATACGGCACCCGTCCTTCGACTCCCTCCGGCACCAGTTTGTCCCGCTCGGCAGTTCCGCTCTGTCCGTAGCGGTCCGCCGAGCCCTGAATCATCGCGCCAATCGAGCCCATTCCGCGGTACTCTTTAAACTGACGGCCCTTGTAAATGACCAGCTGGCCGGGGCTTTCCGCCAGTCCGGCAAACAGCGACCCGAGCATCACACTGGACGCCCCCGCCGCAATCGCCTTGGTAATGTCGCCCGAATGACGGATGCCGCCGTCGGCAATCACCGGCACCCCCTCTTTGTCCGCATACGAAACCGCATTCATCACAGCGGAAATCTGCGGCACCCCTACCCCCGAAATAATCCGCGTCGTGCAGATAGCACCGGGACCGATGCCCACCTTCACGGCATCTGCACCGGCCAGAATCAAATCTTTGGCCGCCTCCGCCGTGGCGATATTGCCCGCAATCACATCAATATCAAAATGCTTCTTGATCCATCGCACCATCTCAATCACATTCTTGGAATGCCCGTGCGCTGTATCCACCACCAGCACATCCACTTCGGCTTCAATCAGCGCCCGCACCCGGTCGTGGTCCCGCACCCCCACCGCCGCCCCAACCCGCAGCCGCCCGCGCGAATCCCGAACCGCCGACGGGAACTGCTGCACCCGGTCAATATCCCGCATGGTAATCAGTCCGGCCAGCCGCCCTTCTTTATCCACCAGCAGCAGCTTCTCAACCTTATGCTTCTGGAGAATCTTTTTGGCCTCCTCCAGCGTGGTTTCGGCAGGGCCCGTAACCAGATTGTCCTTGGTCATCACCTGCCGAATCGGCACCGAATCATCCGCCAGAAACTTCAAATCCCGCCGGGTCAGAATCCCCGCCAGTTTCCCCCCTTCTACAATCGGAATCCCCGAGACATTCTGCTCCTGCATCACCTCCCGGGCTTTGGCGACAGACATATCGGGCGTGAGCGTCACCGGGTCCAGAATAATCCCGTTTTCCGAGCGTTTGACCTTGATGACCTCCCGCTTCTGGGCCTCGATGGAAAGATTTTTATGAATAATCCCGATGCCGCCCTCCTGGGCCAGAGCAATCGCCAGGGCCGATTCCGTCACCGTGTCCATCGCCGCCGAAACAATCGGGATATTCAGCGGAATCCGCCGGGTCAAACGGCTGCTCGTATCGGCCTCAGCCGGCACAAAATCACTGCGGGCCGGAATCAGCAGCACATCATCAAACGTAATTCCTTCCCCAACGATTTTTTCTTCTATATTCATAGACAGTCTCCGATGACAGACAAACAGACCCTTTTAGAAGACAGAATATATCTGCATAATGGAGGTGCGTCAAAGACAATTTGACGTGAGCTGTTTTGATATGCTGTTCTTTTTGTAACCATACAATACTGTACCTGACAAAACAAACCCTGTCAATCCTCTGCTTTCAAAAACTGAAAAAACAGTTGTTCCGCCAAAGAACAATTTGACAGTCCGGCCTGCGGCTGAAAGAATAAGGCCTTCAGCAAAGTCCTAAAATTGGAACAACTGGGAATGTCGAATCGTGCTCAGGCATTAAAAGTACTCAAACGGCTCCGCCAGGAGGGCTATCAGGCCCTTTTTGCCGGCGGCTGCGTGCGAGATTACCTGCTCGGAAGACACCCCAAAGACTATGATGTTGTCACCGATGCGGTCCCGGACCAAATCATCCCGCTGTTTCGAAAAACACTCAAAATCGGCGCTCGTTTCGGTGTGGTGATTGTCATCCTCGAAGGCAAACAGGTGGAGGTGGCTACCTTTCGAACGGAATCCGATTATCAGGACGGCCGTCATCCCGAAAAGGTTGAGTTCGCCACGGCAAAAGAAGACGCCCTGCGTCGAGATTTCACCATCAATGGGATGTTCTTTGACCCCATCAGTCGGCAGACCCTCGATTTTGTCGGCGGCCGGGAAGACCTTCAGAAGAAAATCATCCGCACCATCGGTAACCCCGACGAGCGATTCGGCGAAGATTACCTGCGGCTCCTGCGGGCGGTGCGTTTTGCCGTCCAGCTGGATTTCGATATCGAAGAACAAACCTGGCAGGCCGTTTGCCGACATGCCCCCAAAATCCGTCAAATCAGTCCCGAGCGGATTGCGATGGAGCTGGAGCAAATCCTGACCCATCCGAACAGGGCTCGCGGCGCACGTCTCCTGAACGATTCCGGGCTGGCCCAAACCATCTTTACCGGTTTTGAAGAACCCTGCCGGCTTTTCGGGGGCAAAATGCTTCGGCATTTGCCGGAAGAAGTCGATTTGTCTCTGGCTTTAGCAGCTTATTGGGCAGCAGCCCCCATCGATAAAAGTATGGAATGGGCCAAATCAATTCGGCTCAGCAATTCCACGATAAAACATATCCGATACCTGCTCGAACACAAAGACGTCCTGGCAGACGCGGAACTTCTTTTGGCCCAATTGAAGATGCTTATGGCTGAACCCTATTGGGAGGACTTAGTCCACCTTCGCAAGGCCCTTCTTTTGTCTGAAGGTCAGTCCATCAGCCCCCTGAAAACGATTCAAAAAAGGGCCGCCGCCCTGAAAGGCAAAATCCTTCGCCCCAAACCCTTGCTGGACGGCCATCAGCTTATCGCTCTGGGGGCTGTTCCCGGTCCGATGGTCGGCCGGCTGGCCCGCGAACTGTATATCGCCCAGCTTGCCGAGGAAATCCAAACCCCCCAGCAGGCCCGCCGGTGGGTTCAGCAATGGCTTGAAAATCACACCGAATCCAAAAACGAATAATCCCTCTTTTTTCGGCAAATCAGGACTTGTCAGGATATTTAAACTATGGTATAGTCCCTCTCTGAACGGGGCCGTAGCTCAGTTGGGAGAGCGCTTGCATGGCATGCAAGAGGTCGTGAGTTCGAATCTCATCGGCTCCATTTCCTCAGAGGGGGCCGAAAACTTGCCGAAAAGCCGAAACGTAGGAAAGGATTGGCTCCATGAAGTTCAAAAAGGCCTTTACACTGATCGAACTGCTGGTTGTCATCGCCATTATCGGTTTGCTTCTGGCTATCATCATCCCGGCCCTCAAAAGCGCCAAAAACCTCGCAGCGGCCTCCGTCTGCCTGGGCAATGAAAGCCAGCTGATTAAGGCATGGCTCCTCTATGCGGAAGACAGCTCCGCCAGAATCGTCGACGGAGACACTTCGGACAGTTTGACCGAACCCGGATACAATTACTACACCATCAGCAGCCGTTCCGTCCGCGTCTGGAACTGGGTCGGAAGGCCGATGGGCCCCAATCGCGAAGATGTCAACAAAACTCTCGATGACAAGGTTCGCGGCTTTCAGGCCGGTGCCCTCTGGCGATACATTGATGCCCCCAAGGTCTATAACTGCCCTGTCGATACACGATACACCAAACCCGCCACCTACAAAGGCAACAGCGCAAGCAACTATGACCCCGACTGGATGGGCGGATACCGCAGCTATTCTATCGGAAAAGTCCTCTCCCAGCGGCCCGACGGCGGAACCGGCGAAGATGCCTACACCATCACCAAACTGTCCCAGTTTTCTGCACCCGGAAACAAAATTGTCTTTCTGGAGGAGTCCGACGGCTACGGCTGGAATCACCGCACCTGGAATATGAATCTGAATTCCCCGCAGTGGGTGGACCCCTTTGCCATCTGGCACAACGGCAGCAGCACGCTGGCCTTTGCCGACGGACACGCCGAACGCCACAAATGGGTCTCCAAAAATACCCTCGAAATGGCCAAAGCCCAGCAGAAAAACTGGTCTGCTCTCAATCCAAACGGCACCGTTTCTGAAGATTATCTCTGGTTCAAACGCTCCTACATCCCCGGCAAATGAGAGGAAAACAGATTGACAAACAGGATAAAATCATACGGATTTCTCTTTCTCTTCTGGACCGTCTCTGCCGTCGCCGTTACCTTTGAGCCCGACTCTCCGTGGACGCTTTCGCTGAACTCCAACTGGAAGTTCTTTCTGGCCGACCGCTCGCAGCAGTCCCTTCTGGAAACCTTTTTCCAACCCGATTTCAGCGACAACGACTTCAAAACCATCCCTGTTCCGTCCAACTGGGAACTGCAGGGATTTGAAGAACCCCGATACGATTACCCCGACCCTGAAAAAGTCGGACTCTACCGCAAAGAATTCTCCATTCCCTCTTCCTGGGAGGGCCGCCAGGTCTTTGTCCATTTTGAAGGGGTGGCCTTCGGCTATACCCTCTACGTAAACGGCAAAGAAGTCGGCGGTTTTGAGCACACATTCCTGCCTTGCCAATTTGACCTTACTCCGTATATTCAAAAAGGAGAAAATCTCATCGCCCTGCAATGCCGCCGAGATCTGCCCCAAACCCCCTTTGACTGCAGCGACGACTGGGCCTTGTCCGGCATCTTCCGCGAAGTTTACCTGTTTTCGCCTCCTCTGTACTTTCTCGACAATCTGAGCCTTGAGACCCGCATAGACACCGCCCGCCGATCCGGTCTGCTCGAAGGACAGGTCGATATCCGCTTCTTTCGCCGCCCTGAGAACCCCAAAGGCCCCTTGCCCCCGCTTCAGCTCAATGTGGAATTAACCGACCCCAACCACCGGCAAATCTTCCGGCAGCAATATCTGTTTACCTCCCAAAACTCCGATTTTTTCCCTCATCAGTCCTTCCGCATCCTCGTCGAAAATGCACGCTTCTGGAATGCAGAGACTCCTTTTCTGTATGAACTGACGCTGACCCTGCTGGCGGAGGAGAAGGAAACACACTGCATCCGCCGAAAAATCGGCTTCCGTGAGGTCTCTGTTGACAACCGCGTCCTGAAAATCAACGGCAGCCCCGTCAAACTGCGAGGCGTCTGCCGACACGAAACGCATCCCGACGTCGGACGGGCCCTGCAGGAAAAACATTGGCGGCAGGACATCGAAATGATGAAAGCCGCCAATATCAACGCCGTTCGCTGCTCTCATTATACCCCTCATCCGCGTTTTCTCGAACTGTGCGACGAATACGGGCTGTACGTTTTTGACGAAGTGCCCATCTGTTTCGGCGAACGCTTTCAGGCCGACCCGAGAGGTCTGGAGGCCATGCTGTCCAGAGCGGATGCCGCCGTTCGCCGGGACCGCCTGCACCCCTCCGTCATCGCCTGGGGCATCGGCAACGAAAATCCTCTAACGGTCAATCTCGAAAAGACCGCTCAGTACGTCAAACGAATGGACCCCAGCCGGCTCGTGTACTACCCCGGCGGCGACTTCCGCTCCTCCAAATCCACCGCCGACACCGGACACGCCTCTTTTATCGACCTCTTCTCCCGCCATTACCCCCAGCTGACACACATCGAACAGCATGTACAAAATACAACCGTTCCCATCCCCTATCTGTATTCCGAATACAGCCACGCCCTTGACACTGCTTTTGGAGGACTAGACCCGAAGTGGGAATTGATTCAGAAAACACCGCATATCGCCGGCGGCTTCATCTGGCTGTGGGCCGATCAGGGAATTCGACGCTCCATCCGCGGACGGCCCGTCCACAATTCCTATCGGGACATCGAAAACCTCGGCCCCTCGGACTTGTCAGGCGATGTCTATCTGGATGCGGACACGATTCTCGACAGCCACGGCCAATACGGCACAGACGGAATCGTCTATGCCGACAGAAGACCTCAGACCGATTATTTTCAGACCCGCGCGGTATACAGCCCCATCCGGATTCTTGAAAAGCAAATCTCCGTCCGGCCCGGTACTCAAACCATTACCCTGAGCGTCGAAAACCGGTATGATTTTACAGACCTGAAAGAATGTACAGGAATCTGCCGGCTTTTTCAAAACAGCACCCTGCTGAGCGAACAGACTCTTTCCCTGGCCGCTCCGCCCCATTCGACACAGTCCCTTTCCATTCCTCTGACTGTGCCCGACAACCTTTCTGAAGATGCCTTTTGGATGGAAATCATCTTTCAAAACAGCCGAAAGCAGCCCGTGGCCGAATACTCCGTTCGACTCCTTCCAGACGGAAATAAACCGAATTGGATGGCCTGGCTTGAGCAAAAAATTGCTCCGTCTTCTCTCTCCAAAAAGGGACAGATTTGGCAGTGGGGACAAAACGGCATCTCTCTGCTGGCTGAATCCAATGGGCGGCTGACCCTCAAAGACCAAACCCAAATTCTCCTCAAAGGCCCCTATCTGCGGGCAGGCCGACAGCCCACCATGGCCGAACGCCGAACCTATGCTTCCGCAAAACTTCAAATCTGGGAGCCGCCTCTGTTCGAGAAAACAGAAATCCTCAAGCATTCAGAAGAACAGACCTCCGCGGGGACTGTTCTGCACTTTCATCTGCTCTTCCGCAGCCCGGACGATACAAAAACCATCGACGCACAGATTTCCTATACCCTCTCTCCGAAGGGGTGGGTTGATGTAGAATACACCCTGACTCCGAAAACTGCGGAAGGTGCGCTGCTCGAGTGCGGTCTGGCGTTTGAGCTGCCGCAGCCCCTCTCCGCCATCACCTGGCAGGGGCTGGGCCCTTATCCGGCTTATCCGGACAAAAGCGAACTGTGCCGCTGGGGGGTTCATACGATTTCGTCGGACTTTCCCTTCTTTGAGGGAAACCGAATGGATGTAGAAATGGCGTTCTTTTCCCTGGGCGGCAGCCGTTTAGGAATTGTCTGCCCGCCGAGTCATCTGGGCTGGGAAAAAACCCGAAACGGCCTGCTGGTCTTCCACAACGCCGCCCTGTCAGGGTTGGGAACCAAATTCGCCCTCCCGGAAGCACGCCTGGAGGCCGCCGCCCTCCAGCCCCTCAAAGGCCGTTTTCGAATTTTGCTTTTGCCTCATGGGCTAATGGACCGTCTTCTGAAATAACTTTTTCAGGGCGGTCTCGGTCCGGTAAAACTTCATCGGAGGCCGAATTATAGGAACTTCGGTTTGCTAAAATTTTAGCAGAATGATGCGTCCGGCTTTCCTTTTCCGGCAGGCTGCTCCATTTTGAACCGGCTGGGTCTGATAAAGAAAACCGCTGAAAAACTGAAAAAACCGCCTGCTGGGATTTTCACCTTTTGCGCCCGAAAGCATCAGAAAAATTCCCTCTCCCTCGCTCCATCCGCCCCAAAGCCCTGAAATTTTCTTCCTAAAAGCTTTGGTTGCTATCTCCGATAGTCTCCGTAGCAAGAAAACGCCGAAAAAAGTCCAATGTCCGAAAGGGGAAGTTTGTGACGCGAATCGCAGACTTGATTGAACAACCTGCGGAATTCCTCGAAGAACCCGGGGCACTCATCGTGAACGGCGATATGCCCATTCAGCAGGTGGTCCGAGCGGTTATCGATACCGGTGCCGATGCGCTCGGAATCGCCCTGCCCGACTATGAAAAACCTGTCTATCTGAACCGTGCCCAGCTGCTCGAGCTGATGCTCCGGGAGCTGGACAACATCCAAAAAAAGGTCAATGAACTTCAGTCCCAGCTGGAACATCAGCTGGCCAACCAAATTGAATTGATGGAGGTCGGCGCCGCCTGCCTTCTCGAAGCCCGCAAACACAAACTCGAATCCGCCGTCCACAATCTGATAGACGGAATGATTCTGCTGAATGAAAAAGGGCAGATAGAGGAATGCAATCAGGTAGCCCTTCGGCTGCTCGGCCTGCCGGCGGAAGCCGACAGTGCAGCTGTAACCGAAACGCTCGCTCATCTCGGTTTTGCGGAACTGATGCAGCCCGGCGAACTGGCGGCTCCCACACAGGGTGAATTTCAGGTTAAATCCGGCACACAGCGCCTCCTGAGAGTCCGCTGGACACGCATCCGCGACGAATGGGAGCATATCATCGGCACCGCCGTTTACCTCCGGGATATTACCAACGAACTCATCGCCGAAAACACAAAAAATGACTTCATCACCGCCATCTCTCACGAACTGCGAACCCCGCTGACCAGCATCCAAAACGCCGTTTCCAATATCCTGGCCGGCGTCACCGGAAAAGTCGCAGGCAAAACACGGGAATACCTTCAATCCATGCAGCAGGACTGCCGCCGTTTCGCCGATCTCATCAACGACCTGCTCGACATTGCCAAGCTCGAAGCCGGCAACATGCCCATCACCTGCAAGGTCATGGACATGGACGCCCTCATTCGGATGACCGTCAAAGAGTTTGAACAGGAAGCCCAAAAAGCCGGCATCAGAATATCCGCGCAAACCCAAGGAACCATCATCCCCGTTTACGCCGATATCAAACGGCTCCGACAGGTTCTGGTCAACCTCATCCGAAATGCCATTCAATTTACCCCCTCCGGAGGCACAATTACCGTCTCCTTAAAAACCGAGGGGAACGATATCATTGCCTGCGTTCAGGATACCGGTGTCGGAATCCCGCCGGAAATTCAGAAATACATCTTTACCAAATTTTACCAGGTCGCCCGGCAGGCCGGCCCGGGCTCCAAAGGCAGCGGACTGGGACTGGCCATCAGCAAAGGAATCATTCAAATTCACGGCGGGTCCATCTGGTTTGAAAGCACTCCTTCCAAAGGAAGCAGCTTCTATTTCTCCCTGCCGAAGGCCGACCCGCAGTTTATTCTCACAAAACATCTCGAAGCCATCCCAAAAACAAAAAATGCTGATAGGCAGACTGCCGTCCTGATTATCTGCTTTGACTCCGCAAAGCCCGAAGCAGACACGCGCGACGCCGCGGAAAAAATCATCCATGATTTGCTCGCTCAAAGCCGTTTTTATCTGACCTGCAGCACCGATTTGGCCCTTCAAACCGGCGAGTCGGAAATTACCTTTGTGATAAACGAATCCACTCACCAAAAGATAGACAATGTCCGAAAAAGAATTGAAAAAATGATTCAGCTTTCTATCAAAAAGAACTTTTCCGTTTTGCCCATTTTGCCGATGATGGGAATGGCGAAATATCCGGCCGACACAAAGAATCCGAATCAGCTGCCGGAAATCGCACGAATCAAAATGTCTAATAGGGACATGCAAACATGTCCGGGCAATAAAAAATAGGGAGAAGGAACCATGTTTGACTTTTTTGGAATTAAGAAAAAAACAAAAAAAACCAAAATCCTCGTGGTGGATGACGAACCCAACATCGTTCAAACCCTTAAAGACCGGCTTGAAATGAACGAGTACGAGGTTGTGACCGCCCACGATGGACGCGAAGGGCTTCAGCAGGCCGAAAAAGAAATGCCGGATGTCATTCTTCTGGATGTGATTATGCCGGTGATGGACGGCCACGAGATGCTCGAAACGCTTCGTCGGCAGCCCTGGGGTCAGGATATCTCCGTCATCATGCTCACCGCCCGCAGCCAGACCCAGGATATCGCTCGTGCCAACTCGTGCGGCATTGACGACTATATCGTCAAACCGTTCGACCTGAGCGAACTGCTCGAAAAAATCGAAAGCATTGTCGAACAGCGCAAGGCCCTGGCCCGCAATTAAGAAATCGGATTTTCTTCGACAAAACCCGGAGCTGTGCAGGTCTGGTACAACCCACCGTGCATGGCTCCGATTTTTTTAAGCTAAACGTCTTTCCACCCCATCGGCGTGTCATTTACGCTCACCAAAACAACCCGCTGGATTTGCCAGCGTCCGCTGTTTCGGCGATAGTCAATTTCCAGCACCACAAACAGCAGAGTCCCCCCCGCCGCATAAACACTTCGCTGCGGATCCAGATGCACACGATACCGCACCCGGCTTTGGGCTGTATCTCCCTCAATCTGAAGTTTATGACCCCGCTCCACCACTCTTTCCAGGGCCGCTCGACGAAAAACATCCTCCGCCGCCTTCAGCAGCTCCGCCCTGGTTGAATGGACAGCATCCCGATAATCGGAAGCGATAAAAGGAGCTATCGAACCGGCATCCCCCGCCAGAGCCGCCCGCCGACACACTTCGAGCATCGACTGAATCTGCTCCGAATCCGTCTGCACCAGCACATCCAGCCCCACAGCCGATACCGCCGCCAAAACCGGAAGAACAAACATCCACCGCCCCCGACGCCCCCGCACCTGCCAGACGGCGGAAACCCCCGCCAGCAGAACCGCTGAAATCGCCAGCAGCAGCCACGGGCTTTCAAAAATCACACTCACATCCCCTCCGGCCCAAATTGGATTTTTTCAGCCATTCGTTGACGGCCGTATCCGTCAGATCCAGCCGAAGCCCTGTTAGAGTAATGTATCCCGCCGCCAGCGCCTGGGTGTCCGACACGGGTTCCTCGCTGTGCGGGTCCCGATGAGGCCCGCCGGTCAGCCGATAAATACTCTGACCATTCGCATCCTCCACGGCATCATACGACTCCTCAAAACCGTGCGTTGACTGCGGCACCACCAGAACCCCTTTGGGCTTACCTGCGGAAAGACGGGGAATATTCAGATTCACCACCTGTCCGGCCGGGATCGGCAGGATTTTCTTCAGCACGGCAAAGGCATAATCCGCCGCGGCTTCAAAATTCATTGGTTCATCAACGGCCGCACTGACCGCTACTGCCGGCAGCCCATAAAAAGCCCCTTCTATCGCCCCGGCCACCGTTCCCGAATAAAACACATTAATCCCCACATTCGCCCCGCAGTTCATCCCCGACACCACCAAATCCACCGGCTCCGACTCATCAATCAGTTCGTTCATCGCCAGTTTCACGCAGTCCGCCGGCGAACCTTCCACCCGAAATCCGCAGAATTTGCCCACCAGCTCCACCGAATCACACCGAATCTCCTTCAGCGAAATGCTGTGGCTGGCTCCCGACTGCACATCCGACGGAGCCGCCACCGTCACTTTTCCCAGCCGAATCAGCCGGCTGTACAGCGCCGCAAGCCCCGGTGCAAAAATTCCGTCATCATTCGTCAGCAATATGTGCATAGCCGCTCCCGACCCGTTCTTCGCTCAATTTTCCGCCATAGTACCCCCCGCCGCTCCTTCTGTCAATTCCGCCCAAACATCCATCATCCTTTCAAAAACAAATTCCGGTCTCTTTCAGGAAAGCCCCCACCTGTTCTGCACTTTCAAAGACCGCCGCATTCATCCCCGCCCGCCGGGCCCCTTCCACATTCTCCGGCAGGTCATCCACATAAAAGCACCGCTCCGCCGGCACCCCAACCGACTCAGCCGCCAGCTGATACATCTTCGCCGCCGGCTTGACCGCCCCCGCCTCAAAACTGAGCACCGGCTTTCGAAACAGTTCCAGAAACCCGTACTGACGACGAAGATAATCCCAATGCATCGGCTCGGTATCTGACAGAAGCCCCAGCGGCACTCGGCCCGCCAGACGCCGGACCAAATCCTCCATCGGCGGACGCGGCGTAAAAATTCCGCACCAGGCCCGGTGAAAATCCTCAAATGTCCCGCTCAATGAAAACCGTTTCCTCATCACATCATAAAAAGCATCCGGAGAAATCTTTCCGCTGTTCAGCAAAACCGTTTCCGGCTGCCGGCGCATTTCCGGGATAAGCCGGGCCCAGTCTTTTGTCTGCGGCTCCTTCTGAAGCTGCTCCAAATCAATCCCAATCAGGACACCGCCCAAATCAAAAATCACCGCCCCAATCTTCTCCGGCCTCATCGCCCCTTCTCCAAAATCATATCACTGTACGAACGCTCCAGAAGGTCTTTCGTTTCGATTCCAAACCGCCTCATAAAGTCCTCACACTGCCGCCGAAGCCCTTCGCAATCGCCGCTTCCTTCCGTATCCATCACCTCAATTTCTGCAAAATCCCCCAACCCCTCCACGCTGTCCAGATGGAACTTGATATTCTTAAGAAAATAAATCTCCCGTCTCTTTCGGACAACCGCCAAAACCCCCAGGGCCTTTTCCAGCACCTCTCGAAGCAGACCGCTTTCCGCCGCCGGATACAAAAATACATCCGACCGCTTCGGCCCCGCTTCATCGGGCCGTTCATAAAAAATCAGGGCATTTTCAATCGTCCCCTGCCGAAGCTTCAGCCGCCCCTTCGGCACCCGAAAATACACATCCGTCTGCTCATCCGTTCCGCGAAAAACCGCCCCCGCTTCCCGCAAAACCTGCCGAACCCTTTCCGGACGCCGGCAGTGCGCCTTTATTTCAATATTCAAATGTTTCACCTGTTTGGTCTCCGGTTTCATTCCTGCCGGACCTTCTTATACCCGCTCCCGCGGCGCCGCACAAGAACCGCTTTCTCCTCTCGAAGACCCGATAACATTTTCTCCAGATTATCGGACCTCTCGCGGGAATCTTTAAAATCCCCGTTTTAAGCCCCTTCTCGAGGCAAATGCCTTCAATTTTCTTTTTTTCAAACAATCTCCTTAATCCCAGCCCTCAAAAAACCGAACTACAACGCAAAGGCAGCACAGACTCTACAGACGGTAAAACAGGGTTACCGGCAGAAGTGCTTTTTCGGAATGATGAAAAAATAATATAGGAGAAAAAGAATGACAGCCAAAAAGAAGTCCTCTAAGACAGGCGCCCGCAAATCCGTAAAAAAAGTCGCCAAAACCTCCGTGCGGAAGACCGCAAAAACAACCCCTGTCAAAAAGACCAAAACCGTCAAGCCCAGACCGGTCGCAAAAAAAACCGCCTCCGTGCAGGTCAAAGCATCCGTTCCCAAGCCCGCCAAAGCGAAAAAAGAGATAATCCCCGTTCTGGACCTGGAACGTTATGAAGTCAAGACCGTCTGTGAAACGGGCGTGAAGGACAACTTTGTCGGCTCGACCCGTTTTGCCTGGATTGGAAGCGGCCAGTGCGGCGGACGGCTCGTGAAGGCCTTCTATGACCTCGGCTACAAAAAAGCCATCGCCGTCAACACCACTTACCACGACCTCGATTTGCTGGGTCTGCCTCCTTCGCAAAAGTTTCTGATGGACATCGGCGAAAAAGGAGCCGGCAAAGACATGGGCCGCGGGCAGCAGGCCGCCGCCCAGTGGCGGCAGGACATCCTGCACCTGACCCGCAAGACCTTCGGAACGGAAGTAGACCATGTGATGGTCTGCTTTGGGGCCGGCGGCGGAACCGGCGGCGGCAGTGCAGCCGAGCTGGTCAGCATCGCCAAGGATTATGTCTATTCCATCGGGAAAACCGAGCCCAACAAACACGTCGGCGTCATTATGACCCTGCCGACCAACGGCGAAGCCAACTCGCCGCAGGTGGCTGAAAACGCCTATCAGGTCGCAACCGAGCTGGGAAAGATGGCCTCCAAAGGGCTGATTTCACCGCTGATTATCATTGACAATGAGAAAATCAGCCGGATGTATCCGGGCAAAACCGTTCGCGAGTTCTGGCCCAGCGTCAACAACACCGTGGCCGGCATGTTCGACATCTTCAACCGGCTCAGCTCGCTCAGCAGCCCCTACACCACGCTGGACCCGGTCGATTACCAGAGCATCCTGAAGGCCGGCGGCTGCGCAATTATGGGCCTCACACGCGTCGAAAAATACAAAGACCGGTTTGCCCTCAGCAGCGCCGTCAAGCAGAACCTCGAAAAAACGCTCTTGAGCAACGGCTTCGACCTGAGCACTGCCAAGGTTGCCGGCTGCATCGTCGTCGGCGGGAAGCGGATGATGGCCAACACACCCAACCTGCAGGACAATATCAACTTCGCCTTCGACGTCCTGGCCGACCTGACTGGAAAAGCCACCATCCACCGCGGCATTTACGAGGACGGACGCGAGGCCCTTCGGGTCTATACCATTATCGGCGGACTGGACTTCCCGACCCAACGCGTCGAAGAACTCCTGGCCTCTCAGATGGTCACAGCGTAAGCTTCTGACAAAAACAATCCCAAACGCCGGGTGCTTCTCCGCATCCGGCGTTTTTTTTCATCCGACGAAAACTCCGGATGCCGAACAGCCGCCCCCCTGATAATTGATAATTGACGACGGATAACTGTATTGATTAGTAAATCTCCTCCGAACCCCCATAAATGACCCGCAGCCGCTCCAAATTCACAATCACCGGCAGCATATACTCCCGAGGCCGAAACGCATCCGACCAATAGATAAAAAAGGCCTTGCCCATCATAAAATCACGCGGCACCACTCCTTCCCGATACCGCTTGCCGTTGTTGCCCAGTCCCTCTGTAGTCCACTGCCGGCTGTCATAACTGTTTGGTGTATTATCCCCGCAGACAAAAAATTCATCGGGTCCCAGCTGAAACGGCCGCCCGCGCCGCGCTCGAAGCGAATCCGACGAAAGATAATAAATATCCCGATACACCCCGATATGCGAAAGCCGCATCCCCCCCTGCCCCAAAATCTTCACCTCCGGATTCTGACGGCGGCCGCTGCGTTCCCCCAAATCCTCCTCCCTCAAATCATAAGAAAACCGATAATCCCCGCAGCGGATCACCAGACGACGGTCTACATTTGCAAACTCAAACCACAAGCCCTTTCGGGACCAGTCCGGCAAAAAAGCCAGTTTTCTCAGTTCCGTCCGCTGTCCGTCTGCCGTCACCTTTTCAAAAAGCAGCTGGCCCAGAAAGTCGAATCGGCCGATATACGCAACCCCGTTCTTGCTCAGCAAGGCACCGACCTGTCCCTGCTCCCCTGTCGGCTGAACCCAGAATCGAATCATTAAATCCGAACAAATCGGCCGGTTTGAACTCACATCCGGCCCATTGTAAGCATAAAAAACCCGAAACACATCCGGACGTCTCGGCACAAAACGAATCGAATGCTCATCCGCACCGTCCTTCCGTAAAACGAAAACAGTCCCTCCCTCCGAGTTCAGTTCCCATGCACTCTGCCCTTCGGACTCAAACCGCGGCTCCAACGGCCAGGATTGGGAGGAATCCTCCGAAGGGGATGAAAACCGACCGGAAGCAAACCCCGCCTGATAATCGTTGTGATACAGACATGTCCACAGCTCTTCCTGAATCTTCCGCGGCTTGCGGACAATCTGTCCGTTGATATAAAGGTCTCCGTCTGCAATCTCAATGGACTCTCCCGGCAGGCCGACCAGACGCTTGATGTAATTTTCCTGCGGATTCGGCGGATTCTTGAACACAACCACATCCCACCGCTTCGGCTCCGAAAACTGATAAATGCATTTGTTCACAAAAATCCGGTCCCCGTTCGCCAGCACCCCCATCGCCGTGCTGGGCTGTTCATACCCGCAGTTCGGACAGACCGGCTGTCCGGACCAGCCCGCATCCGCCCCAAAATCGTAAGGAATGCCGCAGCGGAGGCAGCGCAAATGCCAATGCGCCCCATTCAGCGTCTCCGCCATACTGCCTGTCGGAATCTGAAACGCCTCCACCGCAAACGCCCGAAACACCAGTGCCAAAATAAACGCCACCAGCAGTCCGTCCAGAGCGTTCACAACCGACTCCACCGTCTTGCTGCGGCGCAAACGCGGATAATCAGGTGAGAAACCGTTGGAAGGACTGGCTAATCTCACGGCTTTCTCTCCGTATCCTCCCTGACAGCCTCGGCTTTATCCCACTCCCGGCTGCCTCCATAGATGACTTTCATCCCTTCCACATAGGGAACAAAACGGATAAAGCCCGGAAGAATCGAATCCCCGCCCGGCCAGTGAACAAAAAACGCCTTGCCGACAAAATAATCCCTCGGAACAACCCCCTGGGTAAACGTCCGCCCGCGATTTCCCCGTCCCGGTTTATTCCACCAGCGGGAATCCAGACTGTACGGGCTGTTGTCCCCGCAGACAAAAAACTCATCCTCTCCCAACACAATCGGATTGCCTGCCCCGCCCTGCAGAATCGGATTTCGCGGATTGGACACATCTGTGTTCATATAGTAAATGTCCCGGAACAAACCAACATGCCAAAGCCGCAGGTTTCCATATCCCAGTACAGCCGCCTCCGGCTGGATATGCCGCCAGGTTCCGGCATCCTCCGCCCCGCGGCCTAAATCATACTCTAGACGGTTCCGCCCATATTCCAGAATCAGCCGATGGTCCACATTCGCAAAGCGGAATTCCTGCCGCTGAACGCTTCCCTTCAAATCCGCCGTTCCGCCGGCCAAAAGTGTCTTCTGCTCCCCGGAATCCACCTGGAAAATTTCCAGCCGTCCGTCCCCGTGAAGCCACCCCTGATACCGTCTGCCGTATTTGCCCAATTCATACCCCACTCCGCTGCCGGAATCAATTTCAGGCAGACTGCAAATCATCAAATCACTGCAAACCGGCATATTCGGAATAAAATCCGGGGGGTCATACGCGTACACAGCCCGAAAATCATTCCCTATCTGCGGATTATACTGAATCCGATGAACTTCTCGGTCCTTCTCCTCCAACGTAAAAAACGGACGCCCCGGCCCCCCCAAATCCCATCGGCTCGGTCCGAGATTTTCAAACGGCTGCCTCCACGAATGACGATTAAAACGCTCTTCATCCGGACGGGCCGGCTGGTAATCATTCTCATAAATCGGCATCCATAACTCTTCCTGGACCGACGGCGGCTTCCGCACAATCCGATCGTTGATATAAATATCCCCATCTATGATTTCCACCTTCTCTCCGGGCTTGCCGACCAGCCGTTTGATATAATTGATGTGCGGCTCCAGCGGATTCTTAAAAACCATCACATCCCACCGACTCGGCTCCCGGAACTGATAAATGCACTTCAGAACAAAAATCTGATCCCCCTTATACACCCGCCGGTAATAACGCGGGTCTTTCTCCCGCATCCAGACCCGATAGGCATACCCGCAGCTCGGACAGCGGCATTCTTTTAAAATCGGCAAATCCCGTTTCGGAATCACATTCTCCCCAAGTCCGTACTGACGCGGAGAAAAATCATACTCATACCGATACCCGCACTGCTCACAGCGAAGTCGAAAATGCGCCCCCTTCAGCGTATCTGCCATACTGCCCGTCGGTATGCGGTACACCTGCATAATAAAGACAATGAAAACCAGCGTGGACGCCAGTGCCGTTACCAGCCACTCGAGGAAATGATAGATTCCCTCTACGGAAAAACCGGTGGACTCACAAGATGGATTGTCTCTTTTTTTACCCAAAGCCATCGAACCATTCGCTGTTTATAAAGATTTTCCATTATGGCCTTGATAAAAAAATCGGTCAAGTAGAAGAAAAGAAAAAAAGAAACAGGTTGTTTATTGCAGACCCTCCACATCCTGTATCCATTTTTTCATCCCTATGAAAAATTAGGAAAAAAAACTTGCCGTTTCGAAGTCTTTTCTGTATAGTAAGTTGCAGTTCTTAAACGAAAGTCCCAGCTGCATTGGATACCAAAAGGTTTCTTTATTTCAAAACTATCAAGAGGATGGCCGATGGCAACTATTACGAAGAAAGAACTGATTGACCGGATTTCAGAGTCCACACAGGCCAAACGAGTTATTGTTAAAAAAATAATCCAGACATTTTTGGATGAAGTGATTGATGAGTTGGCTCGTGACAATCGGCTCGAATTCCGCGACTTCGGGGTCTTCGAAACCCGAACACGGTCTTCCAGAATCGCTCAAAACCCGAAAACACTCGAACGTGTCCAGGTGCCGCCCAAACGCAGTGTTAAGTTTAAAATGGGCCGTTTAATGCGAGAAAAACTTTCCGCTCCGGCTCCGGCTAAGAAAAATTCCTAACAGCAATCCCATTCTTCACCAAAGGCAAAAGATTCAAGAATAACGGAATCCCTGAATGGGGGCAATTCCAGACAGCAAAAGTTTGGTTTTACCTCCCCGCCCATTTTCCTTCAGATAACACCATTTTTTGCCGATTTTTGACTTGTACAATGAGGACCGATAATGTATCTTTTAGGCAGGTTAAAGGGATTTTGCGGAGGAGTCATGATTTCTGCAACATCTCAATCGGCGATGGACTGTCGCGTTTTGGTATTGAACAAGCACTATATGGCCCTGCGGGTCATTAGTGCAAGACGCGCCTTTTCTCTGCTTTGCCGCAATCTCGCAGAGGTGATTTCCTGCGATGACGGCACCTATGCCAACTACGACTTCCAAACCTGGCAGCAAATCAGCCGGATGAAAGACCAGTTCAAAGCGCACCCTCAGGACTGGGTCTCCACCGTCAATTTTGATCTGGCTGTGCCTCGCATTATCCGTCTATTGTTTTACGACCGTCTGCCGCGCCAAACCGTCAAGTTCAACCGCCGAAACCTGTTCGCACGGGACGGAAACCGCTGTCAGTACTGCGGCAAAAAATTTCCCACATCCGAGCTGTCTTTGGACCACGTGATCCCGCGGCGGCTCGGCGGCCAAAGCACTTGGGAAAACGTGGTCTGTGCCTGCCTCCAGTGCAATATCAAAAAAGGCGGCCGAACCCCGCAGCAGGCCAATATGAAGCTGATTCAAAAACCGGTCAAACCCAAACGGAATCCCGTTATCCACATCCATCTCAGTCACGAACGCTACCACAGCTGGAAGCAGTTCCTCGACCACGCGTACTGGTCCGTTGAATTGACCTGACCCTTTTCCTGCCGGAACGGAAAAAAAACAAACTTGCCTCAAAACGATTGCGCGGGTCTGCGGAAAAGTGAGATACATATGAAGAAAGTTTCTATTCCTGTTCTTTACGAAAATCAGGATATTCTGATTCTCAACAAGCCCTCCGGCATCTCCGTAACCAAAGACCGCTCCGGAACCCCCTGGCTGATGGAAATCCTCTAAAAGGAATTGCCGACACCGGAACCGCTGCGGCTGGTTCACCGTATCGACAAAGAAACCTCTGGGGTCCTCCTTCTGGCCAAAAACAAGCCCGCCCAAACCTTTTACACCTCCGGCTTTTCCAAACAGCGGTTTGCAAAGCTGTACTTGGCCGTCGTACAGGGCCCTCTTCCCCAAAATCGGGGACGCATCAAAGCCCCCCTTCTGCGAAGCCGGCAAAATCCCCAAACCATGCACGTCCAGCCCTGGAAAGGAAAGGAAGCCGTCACCGACTGGCTCAAATTGATGGAGTTAGGCCCGTTCGCTCTTCTGGCGGTTCAGCCCCTGACCGGCAGAACACATCAAATCCGTGTGCATTTGGCTCATCGAGGCATTCCATTGGCCCTGGATCCGCTCTATGCCAGCCCGCACCCCCTGATGCTTTCAGATTACAAAAAAGACTATCGTCCCAAAAGAGATACCCCGGAATCCCCGCTCATCAGTCGGCTTACGCTTCACGCGTATCAAATCCAAATCCCGCCGCTGCCGAGCGAACCGCAAACGGTCCGCACGTTTGTCGCCCCCTTAGACAAAAAGTTTTCCGCCACACTCAAAATGCTTTTCAAGCACGCCCGCTCTTGCCGGACAGCGGACAATCAGGACGCCGAACTCCTGCACACCATTCTGGCAGCCCAGCCCCTTCCCTTTTTTTCAACTGAGGACTTTACGGCTTTCCAAACGGATACTGATACGTCTGCGGAGTTTGCCCCGTAGCCCGGTAGTAATACCGCATCGCCTCCGGCAGGACCTCCTGAATGGCCTGAATGCGGGTCTGGTCCGAAGGGTGAGTGCTCAAAAATTCCGGAGGGCTGGCGGACTTGTCCGCCGCCATTCGTTTCCAGAAATCTACCGCTGTCTGCGGATTATACCCCGCCATCCCCATAAAAATCAGGCCCAATCGGTCTGCTTCCTTCTCATGCAGCCGACTGTACGGCAGAAGAACCCCGATTTGTGCCCCCAGCCCATACGACTGCATAAAGAGCTGCTGAGTCGCCGCAGGATGATTCTGAATCGCCTCTGAAAGGGCCATCCCTCCCATCTGATACAAAAGCCCCTGGCTCATCCGTTCGCTGCCGTGTCGGGCAACTGCATGCGCAATCTCATGAGACATCACAACCGCAAGCCCGTTCTCATCCTGCGTAATCGGAAGTAAACCGGTATAAACCACCACCTTGCCCCCCGGCATACACCAGGCGTTTTTCTCCTCGTTCTCCACCAAATTAAACTCCCAGGAGAACCCGCTTACCTGGCTGGCCAGGCCTTGCTGCCGAAAGTACGTTTCCACCGCTCCGGCAATCCGCTTGCCCACTTCACGCACCATCGCCGTCTTCTGCGGGTCCGTACTCACCTTATTTTCTTTCAAAAAGGATTGGTATTCCTCCAGAGCCATCGAATTAACCAATGAATCCGGCACCAAATTCAGCTGGCTGCGGCCGGTAATCGGCACCTCCGCACAGCCAAACCAAAACACCGACAAAAAGAAAAGAGAAATCCCCTTCCAAGTACGCTTCATAATTGTCTCCTTACATCATCCGTATTTATCCTGTAGATTATACCACCTTTTTCCACACCGGCAAATCCTTCCAAACAGTTTCCTGCCTTTTCAATTTAGGGGCTAAAATCTTGACCGCATTCCCGCCTCGTGTTAACCTGTTGGTTCTGTAGAAAGGGAATCCGGAATGCACATAACGCTCGAATGGACACTGAAGACCGCCGCCTTCGCCGGCTTTCTTTACATTCTGCTCAGTCTTTTTAACGTTCACTGGCTCATGCGTCTCCGCATCCTCGGGGCAATGGGGGTCGGGGGATTTCTTATTGGATTTCTTCTTTGGCCGAAAATCGCCCCCATCGATCCGCTCGGTGCTGTTACCCTTTACAACGGGGCTTTCTCCTTGTCAGACATTCTTCTTTGTATGCTTGCGTCCTTGTTAGCGGGCGCCGGGGGATACCTGATTGCCTATCCATACGGCAAAGCCGCAGGACTGCTGTCTGTGCCGACAGGCCTGGCCGTCTGGACCTTCCAGAGCGGCTCCGTTCGTTCTCTCCTGCTGACCCACTCCGCCTTCGAAGAGCGATTGGCAGTTTACCGCTTCCTCCGAATCGAAACCATCTTCTGGCTGGCAATGCTTCTCTGCGGCGCCGCCGGAATCTGGATTCTCTCCCGTTTCCTGCCCCCGAAAAAGACCCTCGATAGTTCCCAGGCATCCTCAAAAACCAAACGCTTTCCTGCACTTTCCATCCTCATTGCTGTTTTAGCTTCTGTAGTGATTGTTCAGTTAACCATCGGTCTCTTTGCACAGGATGTCCGATATCCGGATACCCGCATCGGCTCCGTGACTGGTCAGCCGGGCAATCGTCAAATCGCCTTTGCCGTACTGGCCTCCTTCGCCTTGGCTGGTGCCGTCATCAAGTACTTTTTGGACTGTGAACATTATTGGGCTGTTCTGTCCGCTCCCCTTTTGTATGCCATTGTCATTTCCGTATCCTGCAGCCCGCAAATGCTCCAATATATGACGGAAAACTGGGCGGTTACTTACTTTCCAAACACAATAACAGCGATATTACCAGTCCAGTTTATCTCGTTTTCGGCCATCGGGGCATTAGCAGGCCAGTGGCTCATAATAAAATATAAATCGGCAAAAAAACTCCAGGAAGTCCTATAACAACAAAAATTATCCCGCCCCTCTGTTTGGAATCTTTCGAATCAAAAGATTCCAAGTGATTGTTTTACATATAGTTATGCATGATTTGTCC
Organism: Anaerohalosphaeraceae bacterium; assembly: GCA_035378985.1. NCBI lineage: Bacteria > Pseudomonadati > Planctomycetota > Phycisphaerae > Sedimentisphaerales > Anaerohalosphaeraceae > Anaerohalosphaeraceae bacterium. The sequence continues at coordinate 105,376 of DAOSUR010000004.1, read as the reverse complement.
CTTTTTTCCCTCTTTTTTCCCCTCCTCAGCCAAAAACTGCTATCCCAACTGAACCAAATAGCCGAAGATACCTATGCCGAATTTAGGGTTTCAAACGGGATTTTGACAACCGACAACGAGCCGGCAGCGTAAAGACAATAGAAACGGAATGCTTTTGAAAACAAGTACTTATGACCAGCATTCAGCAAGGAGTTTGATATATGTTGGTCCTCAGCAGACAAAAAGATGAATCAATTATGATCGGCGATGATATCGAGATCACAATTGTGGACGTTCGCGGCGACAAGGTTCGTTTAGGAATCAACGCACCCAGGAAAGTGGAGGTCCATCGCAAGGAAATTTATCTGCTCATTCAAAAAGAAAAAGCCCAGCAGCAACAGCAACAGTCCGCAGAGAAATCTTCAGAAGATTCCTCCAAAGAAAATACCAATCCGAACTCCGCTTCCGTCAAAAATTCCTAAAACCAATTTTTCGCCCATTCGCTCTGGTCTTCAAAAGCCCTCTTTTTCCTATTACCCGTAAACATTCCCTTTTTCATCCACATAGACCCCCGCATGCGCCTGTTTGATGAGTTCCAGCGCTTTCCGCAGTTGCTCCAAGGCAGGCACCTTAAATAATCGTCCGCATTGCCGGCAGCGTTTCCGCTTGTCGGCATCCTCCAGAGAAAGCCGCATCGCAACACCGCAGTCTGGACATCGAGCCAAAAGACGCATTCTTTCCTCTCAACAAACGCTTTTTCCTATATTCATTATTTTTCGGCTTCATTCAAACGGTTTTTATCCAAAAACCTTTTTTTACGCACCAGTTTTGGGATTTTATAGGACGAAGTCCCTCTGAAATCTTTCCTACCTTGTCTGGAAACCCTATTTGTGATAGAATTCAATTAACGAAAAACTGGTTGTTTTGGGTTGGGGGTGATGATGACCAAACCGGTAGTTTGTCGTGTAATCCAATCTCGTCCTCTTCGGGCTTCACAGGCATCGTCCGAACCAGAACCGTATGCGCCGATGAGCCCATCACCATTCGTACGGAATCGTCAGATTGCCCGTCAATGGACAATCCAAAATCCGTTCCGGACGAAGGCCCCGCGGGGAATCTGGGTGGACTGCTGGGCCTGAAGGGCCGAATAAACAAACATGGCTTTGAATCACCCGGAGGATTCAAAGCCATGTGTGCCCAACTCGCTGGTCCGTGCGGCCGATAGTCCAAACATCCCTGTTTGGAATCCCAGTTTTTCTCAAACCAATCGAAAACCCTTAAGGTCTCTTAAATCCCGTATTGAAGCATCCGGCGGGCCGTTTCCAAAGCCGCCTCCATCGAATCCGCCCGACCCGATAGGATCAATTCCCGCGCCTGCCGGATTACCTCCGGCTCCTCCCCCTGCATCTGCATCACCCGCTCAAAAAGCCCGGCATACCGCAGCCGAAGCTCCGGTTCCTCCTTGCGAGGGGGCTTTCGTTTCGGTCCGGCTGCCCCCGCAAGGGAAGCCGCTCCAAGTGCTCCGTTTATCTGCATCGAACTGGAAAGTTCCGCCGGATTCATTTTTCAAAGTTCACTCGCTCACTCGCCTTCGTACCTGCCCCCATTGTCGTACTCCGGCAGAGGAACTTTAGCATTTTTTCAGAAAATTGCGCTGATTTTTGAAACAGGGCTCAGAAGCCCGTTCTTCTCGGACGATACCTCCTTCTGCATCGTCTGATAACTCGGAAGCGTTTCCGTGATTTCAAAAACAACGAACTTGTTAAAGTAAAGCGGACTGTTCTCCACAATCTTCCAATTCAGGGGTTCATATCCCGTCCGCATCTGGGTTTCAAAGTAACGGCGGATTCTTTGCTGAATCGTACGATCGCTGCTGTCCCAGACATCCTCCATAGCCCACACAATCCGGGCGGTTCGCAAATCCAGCATCTTCAAATGAACACTCAGCAGCAGATGCGGATAGGGGCTGTACCGTCCCATCGTTCCAAATACAACGGCATCCGCTCCCAGATTCTGCCGAATCTCCGCCAGCTGTTGGGGCGTGCTTCGACGGATGGAATCCAAATCCAGCTGCCGCCAGGAGGGCTCTTCACGCCGAATCAGACGAATACTAAACAGATGCTTTTTTCCCAAGCCGTCTGCCAGCATTTCAGAAAAAATTCGTCCCTGTTCCGGATGCGGCGTCGGATTGTCCAGCTCCAGCATCACCACTTTGCCGATCTGATCAAAATCCGCCGTCGGACTTAAATAAAAATTGCCTGCAGGACGCTCCGCCGGCTCCTGAACCCGACACCCGACCGCCGCAATCAACACTGTCAACAGCCATATCTTTTTTCTATCCATCGTTCGAATCTCCATCCGAAAAAGCTCAGCCGCCGCTGTCCGCCGGCTCGGCCCCTAAAATCCGGAGAATCTTCGCCAGGGCCTGCAGTTGGGCGGCCTGGGCCTTGCGCATCTCCTCCCGAAATCCGAGCACATCCGCCTTCCACTGATTCAGTTCCGCATGCATCTTCTGAAGAAACTCATTGGCCTCATCCAGCTCCTTTTGGGTTTGAGCCAGCTGAGTCTTCAGCGAGTCCACCTCCTTCTTCAGACGGGCGTTTTCCTCAAACAGCTGAACATTCTTTTCCCGCAGCTGATTGGCTGTTTCCGACATCTGCTGATATTTCTCGGACCAAATCAGAGCCGTTTGAACCGCATCAGGCCTCGTGCTTCCTTCCGTAAAACGGCGTTCCAGGGCCGCCGCGGAGGCCGTGGAGACGGCGGGCGTCTGAGCGGTTGAGGCCGACTCCGCCGGCGTGGACGGCACAGACGGGGGCACGGGCTGCTCAAGCATCTGACAGCCCAGACTCATCGCCGCACCCGCCGTCACAATCCATCGGAGAATCGTTCGCTTCATGACCGTATCTCCTGCTGAGCCGGTGAACCGGCTACATTCCCGTAATTACACTGAATAAAACTTTTCTGTCCGCATCCGCATATCACTTCCAGAATTACATAATCGCTGTTGCTCTCGACAATCCTCGCCTGAGCCGCCCCTGAGGGGGACGAATCTCCCTGTTTTCGAAACGGTTCTGCACCGGCCGTTCGGGAACACGGCAGAACCACAGACGAAGCCGTCTGGACCTGATTCGTATCTTTCGCTTAAATCCGTTCATAACCATCCCCCTGTTTGTTTCTGAACATTTGCACTGTCATCAAACCCCTCAGCGCACCACTGCTTTCACGCACGATAGTCCACATGGCCGTCCTGTACACCGCCGCCTTTTTCAATCTGTTCCTGTTCTTCCTCAATGGCCTCTTCAATCCCTCCGGAATGCCTCGGCTTCTCCCTTCGACGTCCGGAGGAATCCTTCTTCCGATGAACCCGTCCCCCGATCGAAGCGGTCTGTTCGATATAAGGCATCCCTTCCACAGGTCCCAGCGTTCTGTCCGGTCTTTCCGCCATCGGTTTTCCCTTTCCTTTTTGCAGGGATTCTGTCTCAGGCATCCCCTCCCGCCTTCCAGCCGCGCAGCGCCGTCGAGAGGGCAAACAGGGCTGCTGCATGCAGCTGACAGACACGCGACTCCGTAACGTCCAGCACCTCGGCAATCTGCTTCATCGTCAGTTCCCTCTGATAATACAGCACAATCACCCGGCGCTGTTTCTTCGGAAGATTCTGAATCGCCTTGGCCAACTGCTCCACCAGCTCCTCTCGCTCCAAGCGATGGGAAGGTTCCGGTTCTCCCGAATCTGCCAGACATTCCCCCAGTGCCGGGGCTTCATCATCGATTCCGTGAATCGACAGAAAATGCCGAGCCCGTGCCGTCTCCAGCAGCTGATAAAGCTTCTCCAGGGGCATCTGAACCGCATCTGCCAGTTCTTCATCCGTCGGCGGCTTCCCCTTTTCCTCCAGCAGACGGGCACCGGCCTCCTGTACCTGCTCAAACTGCTTGGACAAAGACGGCGGGGCAAACGACCATTGCCGAAGTTCGTCAATTACCGCCCCGCGAATTCGAATATAGGCATAGGTTTTGAACTCCGCGTCTTTCGACGGGTCATAATCATGGGCCGCTTTGACCAAACCGATAGTGCCTGCCGAAACCAAATCTTCCCGGCTCAGCGGCGGATGCAGATACGACACCACCTGGCTGACAATCCGGTGAACCAGCGGCAAATACTGCAAAATCTGCTGTTCCGTCTGGCTCGCACGCACCTGAGAACCATACGCACGAAGGGCCTGGCCGGCCGTAGCCGTCGGCGTTTCTTCCAGAAACTCCTGGGCCATCCGAACCTCCGGAGCTGCAGCCGGTTCCGTCTGCGGAGAATAAACAGTAGGTTCCGTCATTGATTATCCCTATTCTGCTTGCGCAACTGGCTTTCGACTATGGCATTCAGCAAAATTCTGATGACAATCCGCCCGCTGATTTGAACCACCGCATACATCACCACCGCCCCAGCCAGAGCCCGGCTGCCGCACACAGCCGGACTGCACCCGAACAGCCCCCCGGCAGCGGCCATCACAAAAAATACAAAAACCGCCAGATAAACCGCCAGAATTTTTACCTTTTGTTCCACACAAAATCCTTATTCACGCATCGCTCAGACCGGAACTGCCTCGCCCATCGGGCTCAGGACCGAGGACGCTTCCGGCAGCGAAACCGTCTCAACCGGATTGACCATCGTTCCGGCACAGACCTCATCATATGCCACCACAGGCAGACGCTGCAGAGAACGCGAAATCAGATTCACCAGACCCGGGCGAATCCTCGCATCACACAGAAGAACCGGCTCCTCAATTCCCTTATCGAGTGTCGCCTTCCAGGCCTGGGCAATCGCCTGATTTAGCTGCGAAGCCGCCTCCGGCGGCACCGCCAGCGTAATGGCATCCGTCCCCTGCTGCACACAGCCCAGCAGCTGATGCTCCAGAGACGGCTCCAGAACAATCGCACTGATTTTCCCGTCAGGCCCCTTGAACCGCTCTGTAATCGTTCGCGCCAGGGCCTTGCGGGCACATTCCGTCAGCAAAGCGGCATTCTTCGTACGCCCTCCCTGCTCTCCGAGCGTCTCCAGAATCAGCGGCAAATCCCGAATCGAAATCCCCTCCTTCAGCAGATTCTGCAAAACCCGCTGCACCAGACCGACCGACACCACCTCCGGAACCACCTCTCCCACCAGTGACGGCTGCACCTTCCGCAGCCGCTCCAGCAGCTGCTGAACATCCTCGCGGCTGAGCAGCTCATGGGCATGCCGCGAAATCGTTTCCGACAAATGCGTAATCAGAACCGACTCCGGGTCGATCACCGTATAGCCGTTCAGCTCCGCTGTTTCCTTATCCGCCGCCGAAATCCACAGCGTCGGCAGCCCGTACACCGGTTCTTTTGTCGGTATCCCGCGCACCGGCTTTTGAACCGCTCCGGAATCCATCGCCAGATACTTATCCGGCTCAATTCGACCGTGGGCAATCACATGGTCATACAGCCGAATCTCATACGACGACGGCTCCAGATTAATATCATCCCGCAGACGAACCAGCGGAAACACAAAGCCCAGCTTTTGTGCAATCTTCTTGCGCAGGGCACCAATCCGTTCAAACACACTGCTTTGACGGCGGGGGTCTACAAGACTGATCAGACGAACCCCCACCAGAATCGACAGCACATCCGCCTGCAGAAGCTCCTCCGCAGGCGGCTCATCCGAAGCCGCCGCCGAAGGTGTCTCGGTCTTGCTTTTTTCGGCCGGTTTTTCCAACACCGACTGCTTCTTCGCTCCCCATCCCAGAAACCCGATGACACCGGAAATCAGCAGGAACGGGATTTTCGGAAAACCCGGCACCATCGCAAAGGCCCCGATTACCGTCGCGGCAATCAGCAGTGCCTGCGGCTGCCGGAACATCTGCCGCGTCATATCATAGCCGACCGTATTTTCCGAACGGATTTTCGTCACCAAAAACCCGCTGCTGACCGCAATAATCAGCGAAGGAATCTGGCTGACCAGCCCATCGCCGATGGTTAAAACCGAATAATGCCGAAGTGCCGCCGCAATCGGCATCCCCCGCGTCCAACCCAGCAGAATTCCGCCGATCAGATTGATGGCCGTAATAATCAGCCCCGCTTTGGCATCCCCCGATATAAATTTGCTCGCCCCGTCCATCGCCCCGTAAAATTCGCTTTCCTTGACGATGGCGTCCTGCCGCTGCTTGGCTTCCTTATCCGTAATAATGCCGGCATTCAAATCCGCATCAATCGACATCTGCTTGCCCGGCATTGCATCCAGAATAAACCGGGCGCTGACTTCGCTGATGCGTCCGGCACCCTTGGTAATCACCACAAACTGAATCACCACCAGAATCAGAAACATCACCATCCCCACGACCAGATTGCCCCCCGCCACAAAATTGCCGAAGGTATGGATAATCGTTCCGGCATCTCCCTGCAGCAGAATCAGACGCGTCGAAGCCACATTCAGCGACAGCCGAAACAGGGTTGTAATCAGCAGAAGCGACGGGAACGTAGACAATTCCAGCGGTTCGCTGGCCGCCAGCACGATAATCAGAACGGCAATCGCCAGCGAAATGCTGCACGCCAGCCCTACATCCAGCAGAAAGGTCGGCAGGAGAATCAGCAGCATCGTCAAGACGCCGACCAATCCGGCCGCAAACAAGAAATCACTGTTGGCTGCCAGCCTGGCGATCTGACTGCTGCCGAAGAGTTTATCCGAAGAAGCTGCTGTGCCCGAAGCCATTTCTGCCTTCCCAAATCCCTTTTATTTGGCCGCCGTGCCGTTCAAACTCGCCGCCGTATTGAGAATCTCCCGAATCCGCACTGCATAACAATCCTCCACCACCACAATATCCCCCGTGGCAAATGGAATCCCCTGGACAATCAAATCCACCGGTTCGCCGATTCGCTTCTCCAGCGACAGAATCGAACCCGGCTGCAGCTGAAGCAGCCGCCGCAGCGGAATCTCCGCTTTGCCCAGCGAAACCGTCACCGGAAGCTGAATATCCAGCAGCATATCCAGATGCTCCTGGCCGCCGCGAATATCCTGACCGTCCGCCTCCGCAAACGCCGCCTCCTGAACCGCCGCCTGAGTCCCCGCCGTTTCCTGATTCGCTGTCTGTTCTTCCGCCATACATCAATCTCCTTGTTCCGAGACTCTCTATTCGTTCTCCGGCTCACTGATGACCAGCACCAGCTTTCCCTTTTGCTGCGCCGGATAAGCAAAAAAACACGGCTTGCCGTTCAGCAGCACCCGCCACGGACGCCGAATCTTCTGCCCGAGCACAAGCACATCCCCTTTTTCCAGCCCCGCCAAATCTCCCAGCCCGATGACATCCGGATCCAGCGTTGCACACACCGAAACCGGAACCTGCCGAAGCCGTTCCAGGATCCGAGCCGAACACTGGCTCGGATTCAGAGCCGCCGGCGACGGAATGCCCGCAAATGCATCCAGTAAAGAGGACTCGAGCACCAGAGAAAATTCCACCGAATGGGAGCCGTACTGAATTTCCAGCGTCCACTCGCACAAATCCTCCAGAATCCGCGAACGCATTACCCAGTCGCCGCGAACCAGCTGCCCGGTGGGCTGAATCTTCAATCGAATCTGCTCCTCCAGCACTTCACTCAAAAACGTCGTCAGAACCGTGGAGGTATCCATCAGAATCGATTCTTCCAATGCCGAAAACTCCCCGTTCTGGCCGACCGCCGCCTCCGGGTCATTCAGCATTTGAGCCACCAGAAACCGGGCATTCTCAAACGTAAACAAAAGACACCCGATGCACTGCTTGCTTTCATCCCGAAGGCCGACAACATAAGGGCCCTCATTGCCTACACTCACCGTTTGAGCCAGACGGTACGCAAAATGTTCTTGGATTCCCTTCAGTATCCCCTCCACGGAGCCGTTGAATTGCTCATTAATCCCCTTTTTAATTGACAAGGCCATTCGGCTGCCCAGCCCCTCCAGAAGTGCTCGCGCCTCCGCTCCGAACCGATGCGGTCGGCCCCAGTCAAATTCCTCCGCCTTCACCTCCGGCTGAGGAGCCGCCGTCTGACGGGCCCGCTCGACCAGACGCTGAAGTTTTTCACGCGTAAACAAAAACGAGGTCGCTTCACGGCTCATTGCACGGCAAACTCCCGAAAAAGAACACGCTGAATATACGGTCGGCCGTTCGGAAACAGCATTTCGTTAAACTGCTCCTGAATCTGCCGTTTGATCTTCTCCAGATTTCGGCTGCCGCGAACGTCTTCCAGACTCAAGCCGGCAAAGAACGTCGTCAGCCAGTCCCGCAAAACCAGTTTTCGCTCATCCAGATATGGTTCCCCTTTGGCTCGATCCATTTCCGGACTCATTTCCAGCGAAACCGTTACTCGCACATAGCGGGTCACACCGGGTTCATCCAGATTGGAAACGACCGCCTCCAGACCGTCATAAATCCATGCCGACTGGTTCTTGCCGTTCTTCGAAAGAAACTCGTCAAAATTTTTCTCCACCATCCCGTCCTCCGCCGGCTGGGCCGCCGGACATTCCGCATCTGTCCCGCCCAGCAGCTGCGAAAGAGCAAACCCGCCGCTCAGCGCCCCGAGAATCACCGCCCCCAGCATCGCCCAGAACATCCAGCCGCCTTTGCCGGTCTCCGCCGGAGCCGAAGACCCCTTCGGTTCCTGCTTCTCTTGTCCCTTTTTTTCCTGTGTTTTTTCCGACGCCATAACTGCTACCTCTTTTTCCCTCAATCAGCTGCCAGAATCTCCTGACGCCGATACTTTCGAATTCGTTCCCGAAGTGTTCGATCACTGATGCCCAGCAGGCGAGCCGCTTCAGACTGATTCCCCCCGGTCCGCTCCAAAACCGTCAGGATTGCCTGCCGCTCCACCTCCTCCAGTGAATACCCTTTCTGCGAAAAACGCACGTTCGCCATGCACGGCTCACCCGCACGCAATTCTTCCATTACAGCCGGCAAATCCGTCACCGACAGCAGCGGACCTTCTCCGAGAATCAGCGCCGTCCGAACCATATTCCGCAACTGCCGTATATTCCCCGGCCAGGAGTACTGCTCAAACAAGTCCAGGGTTTCCCGTTCAATTCCTTCAATTTGCCGGCCCGTCTCCGGAGCATACTGATTCACAAAAAACCAAATCAGCGGCGGCAAATCCTCCATCCGCTCTCGCAGAGGCGGAAGCGTCAGACGCACCCCCGCCAGGCGGTAATACAGATCCGCCCGAAAGGCACCTTCCCGCACACGCCGCAGAATATCCTGGTTGGTCGTACTGATGATGCGCACATTGACCTGAATGCTTTCCGTCCCTCCCACCCGCTCAAAACTCATTTCCTCCAATACCCGCAGCAGTTTGGCCTGAAAGGCCGGAGGGGTTTCCGTAATCTCATCCAGCAGCAAAGTCCCGCCGTCGGCCCGCTCAAAGCGTCCCCGATGGCTGAACAGTGCCCCTGTAAAAGCCCCTTTCTCATGCCCGAACAGCTCGCTCTCCAGAAGAGTTTCCGCCAGGGCCGCACAGTTCACCCGAACAAACGGCCCTCCTGCTCGGCGGCTTTGACTGTGAATAAACTGGGCCAGCAGCTCCTTGCCGGTACCGCTTTCTCCGCACACCAGGACAGAAACCGATGTCCCGGCCGCCTTCTTCGCACACTCCAGAACCTCGCCCAGACGCCGGCTTCGGCCGATCATCACCTGCCGACGCTCCGCAGAACCAAAACAAACCGGGACATTCGACAAATAAGCCGGAAGATAACGGTCCAAAACTTCGTAAAGCCGCTTCGGAGAAACCGGTTTAACCAGGTAATCAACACACCCGGCCCGCACAACCCGCAGGGCCTCTTCCGACGAATCCTGTTCCCCGACAGCCAGAATCGGCGTCTCCGGGAACTGCCGGCGAATCAGAGAAAGCAGCCCCATCCCCTCGTTCATCGCCCGTTCTTCTTCAATCAGCGGATTGTAAAAAATCAGACTCCACGAACACTGCCCCAAAAGCCGGCGAGCCGTCCGTTCCGTCCCAGCCACGGTCCCGCGTACTCCGCGACGAGCCAGCGCCTCCAGCACAAGCCGATCAAAGTCGGGTTCACCGTCCAGAATCAGAACCTGCTGAAACTCATTGAGACAGATTGTTGGGTTCACTGACAAGTCCTTTGAAAGAAGAAGCCCGCAGGGTTTCTACCCATTGAAGCGTTTCCAACGAGGCCTTTGCCGCACCGCTCCAGCGGCTGCCGGGAGCTTTCTGCAGCAGTTCCTCATAAATCTGAGCCGCCTGCCCGGGCTGAGTATGCCGCAGACAATTGGCCCGCTGAAACACAGCCCACTGCCAATCCGGTTCGCTCGGTGAATCAACACGTTCCGAAGCCAGTCGATAAAAACGCTCCGCACGGGCCAACTGCCCGCACCGAAAGAGAGCATCAGCGATTCCCAGCGGCTCTACCGGCTGCTCAATTTGATCAATCCGCTCCAGCCACTGGGGCTTGACGGCCTTCTCCGCCTCCGCCCGTTTTGGTTCTGCAGGTGCCGGTTTCTCCGTTTGCTCGGAAGAAGCCGGTGCTTTCACGGCTGCTTCCGACGAGGTCTGGGAAGATGCATCCGGAATCGAAGGATTCGTCTCGGATGCCGCCTTTTTGGGTTGAACCGGCACTTTCAGCTGTTCCAGACCGGCAATCAGCGACTCCAAATCCACCGTGCTGACCGAAGTCATCGACAGATAAACCGGCTGAATCTGCTCTTCCTGAAGCTGTCGGCGAAGCACAGCGGTCCGGCTCGGAGCATTGGGATCCTCCGCACCGCCGGCTGCGGCGGATGACAGCACCCCAATCCCCGTCCAAAACAGAATGTTGAAAATTTGTCTCCTGTTCATCGTCCGCCGGCCTCCGGAACAATCCCTCCATACGAAAGGGCCGCGTCTGCAAGCCGCTTCTGCCCTTCATAAATACGGCCCAACAGAAGAAAAACCTCCTGACGCATCGGAGATTCCGTTTCCTCCAGCGTCAAAAGCTGACGGCATAAATCCTCCGCCATTGCCAAACGCCCCCTCTGATAAGCCGTTTCCGCCAGCAAAAACATCGCATCTTTCATCTCCGAACGACCTTCCAGGTCATAGAGGGCGTCCGTCAATTCCTTTTCCGCCGCTGCCCAATCCCCGCTCTGAAGATAACAGCGGGCCAGCTCCACCCCCAGACGGGCACGCTGGCCGGCATCCGCTATAAACTCCCGTTTTCTCCGCAGCAAAGAAGCGGCAGAATCGGCCAGGTCCATCTCCCGCAGAATCCGGGTCCGAAGCAGCAGAAAGTCGCACACCTCCTTCTGACTCAGCCGCGATTCGGAGACTTCCTCCAGTATTTCGAACGCTTCCACATATCGGTGCTGGGCAATCTTGGCCTCGATCAGCTCCGTTTTCACTTGAAATATCTCCTCCCCCGTCAGAACCTGATTGAGAGCCGCCTTCAGAATCTGACAGGCCGTTTCATAATCCCTCCGCTTCAGACAAACCCTGCCGAGCAAATGAAGGATGGAACCGGCCGCCTGGGTATTCTTTTCCTGCTCCATCAGCTCCAGAGCTTCATTCAGCCAGCGCTGGGCCTGTTCATAATCCCCGCTCTCAAAGGCACACAGCCCAAGTCCGTAAGCCGCCCGATACCGCAAGGAAGCGGAAAAACTCAGACGATATACCTTTTCAAAAAGCCGCTGTGCCGCATCATACAGTCCCTTCTTCGCAGAGGCCTCCGCCAGGTACAGCCAGGCCTCATCGGCAGCCCGGTTTTCCGGATACTGCACAACCAAATCATTCAAATCAGACCTCGCTCCTTCAAAATCCCCCAAATCCGTCTTCAATCGGCTCGAATAGGCCAGTGCATACGGAGCCAGAGGATGATGCGGATGCCTCGTACTGACCAGTTTAAACTCCCCCAGGGCCGTGGCTATTTGCCCCTGTATCGTATACAAAACACCCAGAGCATAATGAGCATTTGCAGCCCGATGCTCCCCGCGGTACCGCAGGAGAAAACGCTGCCAAATTGCAATGGTTTCCGACAGCAAAACAGCCTTGTGTTCTTCAAAATCCGAATAAGTTTCCGGGTCATACAACCGGGCGGACGCCCCATCATAAGACCACAAAAGCCCTGCACTCCCGGCCGCCAGCTCGGCCAAATAGGTCCCTGCAGTGGACGGAAGATACAGCGTAACCGGCCGCCGTCGAGCCGCCGCATCAGAAACACTCCACTCTAAATTGATTCCTGCGGCCGAACTGTACTTCCACAAAACCTCCTCCAGCGGACTCTTCAGGCAAACGGCCGTCCACTGCGACCTTGTCTCCGCCCCGGGTCGATAAACGATTTTCGGCCCGACCGCCCCTTCATTAATCTCTTCAAATCCCCGCATCAAAAACGCTTTCAGCGTCTCCGGCTCCTCCAGCGGAACCTCGGCAATCGGCAGCGTATCCGTCCACAGCGGCCCCGGCAAAATCTCGGATTCATTCCCCAATTTCAAAACGGCCCTCATCAGTGCCTCCGCCGCCGCAAAATAACAGTCGGATTCCGCCGTCGCCGGCATCGTCGTATCAAAAGCAGACATCAGCGACAGGGCACGATAGGCACTTTTTCGGGCCTCCAGAAACTGCCGATTGTGCATCTGCAGAAAACACAAATAATAATAAGCCAGTGCTCGAACCACCGGCGAGCGGCTTTCAACCGCCTGTCCAAACAGTGCCGTCAGCGTCTCCTGTTCCTGGGTTTTTTGCAGACAAAGCGCCATTTTCAGTGACAGATAATCATCCAAACAGGCATCCGCCGGATTGTTCTTCATCAGATTCTCTCGGAGACGCCCGAAGACATAAGAGGCCTTAAAATAATCTTTTGCACGATAAAGGGCTTCTGCCGAACGGAGGGAAACCGAATCATCCAGCGTCTGCCGTGTCAGGGAACTCAAATGAATGCTCCGCATCAGCACAGAGGGGTCAATCGAACCCTCCTGGCCCTTCGGCAGCGGCGGCAGCGCCGCATCATCTTTCTCAAAAGAATCCTTCGCTTCTGCAGGCGTCTGCGGCAGCGAAGTCTGTTTCTCCCGCACAAACAGCAAATAGCAAACGACTCCTCCAACCATCAGCGAGTTCAAAATCAGCAAAAACAAAATCCAAAACCATTGATGCCCGGAAGATTTTGCGGAAACCTCCGCCGGCAGAACGGCACTCGTCGGCGCAATAGCGGCGCCGACGCTTTCCTTGCGCGGAGGTTTTCCCGCAAAAAGCTCCTGTTCCCTTGCCTCCGCAGAAATCGGACTGGCAAACAGCTCATAAGGTGTCTTTTTGGAACCGTTCTTTTCCGGCATCTAATTCCCTACATCAAAAGTCCTGTATATGCACCATAAGCGCACAATACATTTCTTTTCAAAAGTGCAAGAGACGTGCCATTTAATCAAAATGAGGGTTTTTGATAAAAAAATGAAGTTTTTAAGTGAAAAATCGCTCCCGCCAAATCAAAAAACTCGCCGCCTCCTCACGGTCTGTCTGTTTTCCATACAAAAAAAAGGAATCTCGACTTATGCCGAGATTCCTTCGTTGTTCATCCTGGTTTCTGAACGAATCTTATTCAGACGGAGCCGATTAAGCAGATTCTCGCTTCTGTCGGGCAGCCGCAAATAAATCCACCTTCCCCTCAACCACCTCCGGCGTCACCACATACCGGCCCGGCTTCGGTTCTTCCGGCAGGCGATACATCAAATCCAGCATCAAATCCTCCACAATGGCCCGCAACGCCCTCGCCCCCGTATCCCGCTGCATCGCCTTTTTGGCCAAAAGTCGAAGGGCCTCATCCGTAAAACGCAGCTCCGCATTCTCCATTTCAAAAAGCTTCTGGTACTGCTTAACCAGCGCATTCTTCGGCTTGGTCAGAATATCCACAAGGGCCTCTTCATCCAGCGCCGTAAGCGTGGCAATAATCGGAAGTCTCCCCACAAACTCCGGAATCATTCCAAATTCGATAATATCTTCCGGAGTTACCTGAGAAATAATCTCCGAATAATCCGCTTTCTTGTCGTGTTTCCCCTCATATTCTGAGCTGAAACCAATCAGTTTTTTCCCCAGACGCTTCTTAATGATGTTATCCAACCCCACAAAAGTCCCGCCGCAGATGAAAAGGATATGCGTGGTATCCACCTGAATGTAGGCCTGCTCCGGATGCTTCCGCCCTCCCTGCGGCGGAACATTCGCAATTGTCCCCTCCAGCATCTTCAAGAGTGCCTGCTGAACCCCCTCTCCCGACACATCGCGAGTAATGGAGATATTTTGTGTCGTTTTTCCGATTTTGTCGATTTCATCGACATACACAATCCCGCGCTGGGCCGCCTCAATATCAAAATCCGCCGACTGAAGAAGACGCAGCAGAAAGTTTTCCACATCCTCGCCTACATACCCCGCCTCCGTCACGGTCGTCGCATCACAAATCGCAAACGGCACATTCAGCACCCGAGCCAGCGTCCTTGCCAGCAGGGTCTTTCCGGAACCCGTCGGACCAATCAAAAGAATATTCGACTTATCAATCTCCACATCTTCATCCCGGCTGTCCGTATGCAGCAGCCGCTTGTAATGATTGTGGACCGCTACCGAAAGGGCCTTCTTGGCCTTTTCCTGCCCAATCACATATTGGTCCAGAAACTCCTTAATCTCTCGCGGTTTCGGTACATCCCGAATGAGTTCCGAAGACGAGCTCTGCCGCCGCTTTTCCTGCCGAACAATGTTGTAGCAAAGTTCTACACAATCCGCGCAGATAAACACCCCGCCCGGACCGGCTACAAACGCATCCATCGGATGCTTGCTTCGCCCGCAAAAACTGCACATCTCTCGGGGTTTTCCCGAATTGGTTGTCTTGGCCATTATCGACTCCGTTTTACCGGTTTTTTCTCGATTTTTACCAGTTAGAATTATTCTACCCCTTCAATCCAAAATAGGCAACCTTGATTTCTTTTCAAAAATATTGACTTTCTACCCCTTTTGCATTATCTTTTAGAACATAAGGAGTTTTTCATCATTCGAAGCTGTCAGCATTTCCGTCAAGGGAAGACACCCTCGAAGTTCGGCGCACAAAAAAGACTTTTTCTTAGGAGGGAAACTTTATGAAAAAGAACATGTTAATTCTGCTTGGGTTCATTCTGATTGCTGTCAGCATTCATCCGACAGCGGGAATGGTCCTCAACAACACAGCCCAAATCACAACCAATGAAGAATGCCTCGTTTACGGCAACCAGGATTCCTTTGCTCTCTCCGGGCAAAAAACAGTCTGGGTTGACTATCGTGACCCATCCGGCACTCCGCAAATATTCGGAGTCCGTCTGGATGACCCAAATCTGACGGAATTCATCATTGAAGCCAACGCTCTGGGAAGCAACACAATCGCCTTTTCAGACCCCTTTGTCGTGTACACTTACACAGAAGGATATCCCTCTCCGCTTCTGCTGAAAGTCGCAGATATTCAAAACCCGAATGCCCCGGTTCTTAGGGAAATTCTCCCTTTGTTGAATGACATCTACGACTTTGACATTGCGGATAATCTGATTGTGTATTGCGGTCCGGACTCCCAAAACGAATATCTGTACACCGTTCTGGCCGTTGACTTCAGTGACCCGAACAATCCCCAGCACTTTCTGATTGACATCGCTCCTTCAGACGCCTACATCTCCACGATAGCCCTCGACGGTCCCTTCGCTGTCTGGAACGAAATCCCCGCAGAAGGCCCGTCTCTTGTAAAAATTGCGGATTTAACCAGTCCTGCACAACCCCAGATTGTCTCGGTACAGCTGCCGGACGGAATCATCTTCGACCAAATCGAAGTGTCGGAAAACAACCTTGTCGCTCGGGGAAATCAGAACTGGCGCCCCTTCTTGTACGCTGTCAAAAACTACCGCAGCACCGAAGAGTGGAATATCCTGACCCTCTGGAAGGAAGCCGGCAGTGATGAATACCTGGTCAGCGGACCCAAGATTGACGGTCCAATCGTTCTTTGGGTAGTTACAACACGAGCCCCGGCCGCTGCCGACGCCGGCACGCTCCAGAACGAACCGGTTTCACAGCTCAAGTCTGCATATCTGCTCAACAACAGTGCAAGCGTTTCCACCCTTCTGACCGCCTCTGCCCCGGACCAAATTTTAGCCGCAGACATTTCCGGTCGGCAAATTGTCTGGTCCATGGGCCCTTGGGACCAGATTGAACTGTACAAAGGTTCGCTCGCTCTGGAATGCGGAGATTGGGGCTACAAACCCGGCGACATCAACAAAGACTGCCTCGTCAATCTGGACGACCTGGCTTGCCTGGCTCAAAACTGGCTGTCCTGCACAACCCCGGACCAGCCCGATTGCGAATTCGGCTTTTGAAAAGCTCCCCACCGCCTCGGACGCTCAGTTGCGGATATGAACAACGCCGTTTTCAACGGTTAGCCGCCCGGCGGCAAACAAGCGGATCGCCTCCGGATAGGCAATGCACTCCTCCCGGAAAACCCGGGCGGCCAGTGTATCTGCATCGTCGCCTTCGAACACCGGACAGCACCGCTGCACAATAATCGGCCCGGCATCATAGTCATTTGTGCAGAAATGTACCGTACAGCCGCTCACCTTGCAGCCCGCCTTCAGCACCGCCTCGTGAACATGATGCCCCCACATCCCCTGCCCCCCGAAACTCGGCAGCAGGGCCGGATGAATATTCATCACCCGGTTTTCATACCGCTCGGGAATTTCCCAAAGACACAGCCAGCCCGCCTGCACAGCCAAATCCACCTTCGCCCTATCCAGCTCCTCCGCAATCCGCTCGCTGAACGAATGAATATCCGCAAAATCCTTTCGGCGGATAATCACCGGCTCCAGCCCGATTTCCCGAGCCCGCTGCACCCCCGCCACCGTCGAGCGGGAACTGATCACCAGCACAATCTGGGCCGGCAGACGTCCCGCCTGAATCTCCTGATGCAGATTCACCATCGTCCGACCGCCTCCGCTCAGCAGAATCCCCAGCCGAATCGGCTTGATATCCCTCCACGAGCCCTCCCGGAAAATGTCTCGCTGCAAATCCATCGCTTCATTGGCCAGTTTATCCGCCCCCGCGTTTTTCTCTCGCGGAATATGCTCCGCCTTCCAGCGGTCAAAACCGGCCAGAAGCTTTCGGCACGCCTCGTACAACGGCAGGAGATTCTCACTCTTGACCTTGTACTGCCCGTTAAGCTGCCGAATCAGCAGTTCGCTGTCGCTGAACAGTACAAGCTCCTTTGCTCCCCGCTTCTGAGCCGCCCGCAGCCCCTCCAGAACCGCCGTGTACTCCGCAATGTTATTCGTCGTCTCCCGCTGATAAATCGCCCGGCTTTCAATCAGTTCTCCTGCCGGGGTCTGCAGAAGATACGCCCCCGCTCCCGGACCCGGATTACCCCGGCTGCCCCCGTCCGTATAAAGATGTACCTTCATTTCACTTCCGGAACACCCCATCCCTGTCTCCTGAAAACCTTGAAAACAAAAAAAGCGGTCAATCCGAACCGCCTTCTTTCAGATAGAGTATTCGCGTGCAGTTCGTACAGCGTAAAATCTCATCTTTGGTTGTCAGGATATTGACCATCTCCGCCGGCAGCCCCATAAAGCACCCCCCGCAGCTGTAGGAAGAAGAATGCTCATCCGACTTTTCAATCGCCGCCATCGCTTCCCCGTCATACGTCTCGGCCACGCGGACAAACAGATTCAAAACCTCCGCCGGAATCTGCTTAGCCGCTTCGTCCCACTCCGCCTGAATCGCATCAATATCCTTCTGATACTCCGCCGCTTTCACTTCCGCCTCCGTCCGCACCTGCTCCACACGGGCCTTCTGCTCTTCAATTTGTTTTTGAATCTCCGCACACGCCGCCTGGTCGGCCTCCAGATTCTTCATCAATTCGAGAACCTGATTTTCGAGTTTGGCATCATCGGCCTTGGCGGTATTCAGTTCAGTGAGGATAGCGGAATATTCTTTGTTGGTGCGGGCTAAATTGAGTTGAGAACGAAGCTTGGTGATATAGGCGTCACGCTCCTTTAGTTCCAGTTCCAGGCGGTCCGCCTGAATCCGGGTCATTTTGATTTCTTCCTGCTTGGCCTCCAGCCCGCTCTGAAGGGTTCGCAGCTGGTTTTCCTGAAAGAGCACGCTCCGCCGGCAGCGAGCCAGTTTCGTCTTGACCGCCCGCAGGCGATTTTCGATTCGCTGGAGTTTAATTAACCCCTCTAAAATCGGTCCCATCGAAAGTCCTCTCTGAAATTGTAAAAGTTCCCCTCAGCAAATTAAACGAAACATTATGCCCTCCCCAAACCCCTTCCGCAACAAAAATTTTCCCGATTTTCTCCCCTTTTTCCCTTCTTCCCTACAGCAGAAATCCGGTTTCTGGATGCTGAATACCGACCGATTTTTCTTCATTTTTAATTCTTCACTTTTCATTCTTCATTCTTAATTCCTCTCCAACCCTACCCCCCTGATCACCTGACCACTTGTCTTCCTGTCTTCCTTCCTCCCCGTACAGTTCTTCACACCGCTTCAGGTAATCACGGACAACCGGCCAGTCCGCTTCACAGCCTATAAGGGATACCAACACTCTTGGAGATTCACTCTCCTCCGGATATATCAATTTCATAAAGCCGACATGGACGCAGCGGGGGTTTAAATCGTCCAGTCTGAGCCACTGCTCAGAGAACATACATACCTGTACATACGGGGGAGCTGTTTGATCTCCCTGTATGGTCCGGCAGTTCCACTCATCCGAAAGAACCTGATTGGGATCGCGGAGGAGATAGCGAAGTTTCTGATAGCCGTGATTCTGCAGATGAGTATGAATGAAGCCCTGAACCTGTTCAAACGGATGGTCTTGTTCGGGACATACATAACAAAGCAAATAAGCAGGGGCCCCTCCATAGCGGACCTCCTCCGCCCAGTCCGGCGGCACCAGCTCTTCCGGAAACCCTTCGGGACGCTTCGTCTGCAAACCGAACAAATCCTCTTCTTTTTTATATCCCAGCTGAATCAACAGAACAGCCAGCAGAAAAACGGCGATTCCCTGATGGGCCAGCACTGCACGCCGGCTGATTCTCGCAGGCAGCCGGTTTCGGAGCCCGGACAGTCTTTGCTGAAGCCAAAAAGACAAGCCGGCAAAAACCAGCAGTCCGATGCCGGCTGCCGCCGCAGAAAACAGCCAAAACCGCTGTTCGATGGGCAATGCCGTCGGCCGCACCAAACCCGAGTTCCGGGATAATCAGGAACGCCAACAGCATTCCCGCACAAAGCATCAGCAGTCCAACGGCGGCCACAACGCCGGCGGGTGCATACCGGGCCGCCAGAACGGAACCGTCCCCGGCCAGACCAAAAACACTTCCCAGCACCAGATAACTCCCGTTGCAAAGGCAGGTGACAGGACCAACCAGCAGAGGAATCAAAAGACAGCCGCTGCGCCATTTGAACACGGAGAAGGTAATCAGAATCCCGAAAAGACTGCCCAGAATCGAACCGGCCCAGAGCATTATATCATCACGAGGAGAAACGGCGATCGCATAAGACCAGGAAAAAGGATGAATGACAAGTCCGCGCACGATGCCGCCGGTGCTCCAGGCGCCGAGAGCGTGCACGATTTCATGGAGAAACTTGGCGATATTCGTCGCCGCAAACAGCGCCGCAAGCAGAAGGAATCCGGACTTGAGAGTTCGATATCTTGTCTTCTCTTCTTGCACAGGAAATTCCCCTTCTTTTCCAAGAGCAAATGGAGAACGCCTGCCGATAACAAATCCGGATACCTGGTACAAAAATTATTTCCTGCCGCTCAACACCTTCCTAAAACAGATTGTGCTTACTTCAGAAGGTCGGCAGACATCTCTCCTTGCCTCTTTCTGGGGCGTCATCTTATAAAACACCCCTTTCTTTGTCAACAATCCCTTCTTTCTACCTTCTGCCCTGCCATCTCCCTGTTTTTTTCAAATTTCGAGATTTTTAGAGTTTGGAACTTTGTGCTTTGGATTTCTTCCGCCTGCTGGCTGCTGGAGTCTGGCTCCTGGAATTTGGCCGCTTTTCTTCATTCTTATTTCTTCATTTTTTTAATCCGGGTCCATCCGTGTAAATTCCGTGGTTAAATAAAAAATCCATTTACAGCTTTTTTAAAACTCGCAATTTCCCATTTACCAAATGTCCACAACGACCCCGCCTCCGAGCCCCTGTGAAGGATTTTCAGGAAATGTGTTCCTACTTAATCAATGCAGCCAATTCTTTGAACCGCTCATGACGGGCATCCCGTAGCAGCTCAAACAGCACCATCTCGGTCGAATTGATAACCGCCCCTGCCGCCGACATCCGCCCAAGCCCGATGGCCTTGTTTTCCTCGGTCCTCGAAGAAACCGCATCCGCAATCACATGGACATTCAGCCCGCGATTGAGCAGTTCAACGGCTGTCTGAAACACACATACATGGGCTTCGATCCCGCACAAAAGAACCGCCGAGGATTGCGTTGACTCCAGCTTCCGAAAGAAACCTTCCGCTCCGCAGCAGCTGAACGAGGTCTTCTCAAACGGCTTCTCGCCCTCCAGCAGTTCACGCAGTTCACGCACCGTCGACCCCAGCGCACGCGGCGCCTGCTCGCACCACAAAACGGGAATATTCAGCGCCTTCGCCGTACGCAAAAGGATACTGCAGCGGGCAATCATCTTCTCCTTATCGCTCATCACAGCCGCCAGTTTCTCCTGGATATCAACCAGGACAAGGCAGCACGCCGAGGGAGTCAAAAGAACCGATGCCGAGTTTCCCATTTGCCTATTATTTCTTTTCCGTCAGATTTCTTACTTCGATGACAAGAACAACAACCGGCCCTCCCGATACCGAAGACTCTTCCGCCGTCTGTTCTTTTTCCCAGGCCAGTCTCGGCTCAACCGGCAAAAGAGTCTTTTCCCCTTCTCCGGTTTCTTCCGCCGGCACACGAATCGCCGCATCCGAAAGCCCGCGCCGATTCACCCGTTCCAGGTGCGACGCGGCCGTCAGCAGACGAGAGGGACTCGTTTGACGAATCAGTTCCTCCATCTGGTCCGGCCGAATCCCTTCCACCACAACAGACCTCGAAACGGAGGATTCCCCGTCCGCCAGTACAAACTGCTGCTTCGAACAGAGTTCCCAGACCGATTCGAGGGTTTTCATAAAAGACAGCATTTGTCCCTGAGGGCACTGAATGCGATAAACAGCACGGTCCTCAAAACGTTCCGACGAAGCCGAGGAGAGAAGTTTATGCGACACAACGGCCTTTTTAATCGAATCATTCACAGCGATCGGCTGGTCCGTCAAAAGTCTCAGATTGCCCAGGACCAGAACGGTTTCTTCCTTCAACTCGGACACCGCTTTGTCCGGAAGAGATTCCGCCGCTTGTCCCTGCACGGAAACGGCAGGTCCAGCCGTCGGTTCAGGGGGCTGAACAATCTGGAGCACCAGCAAACCCAATATCGCCAAAGGCAGCAGCACCATCGCTGCCGCGGCAGCGGTCCACCGGAGGACCATACGAAGACGCCCGATTCGACTGCTCGGTACAGCCGTTTCCGAACTCAGAATCAGCCGACGTTCCAATCGAACAAGCACCTCATCCTTCAGTCCGTCCGGCGCCTTTTCAATCGGCAGCGCTCCCAGCAGCTCTTTCTGCCGGAACAAAGCATGCAGCTCCTTGCGAATCACCGGATTGTGCTGCGCCAGACGCTTCAGTTCCGTCCGCTGGCGTTCATTCAGTTCGCCGTCCAGAAAGCCGTGTATCAGAGAATCAACTTGTTCCCGCTCTTGCTCGTTCATGCCAGCACCGCCTCCAGCATATCTCTCAGCCCCGCACGAGCCCGGCTGATTCGGCTTTTGACGGTCCCCAGTTCAATATCCAAAATCTCCGCAATTTCCTGATAACTCAAACCCTCAATATCTCGCAAAACAAGCACAATCCGCTGTTCCTCATCCAAACGCCCCAAGGCCCTCAGCACAATCTCGCGGGCCTCCTTATCCTGGGCCAGCCCTACAGGGTCCGCCTTCTCCCGACAGAGCAGATACCCCGATAATCGGGCTGTTGCTCGTTCTGACTCGTCTCTTCCAGAGCCGTCAATCGACTGCATAACAAGCCGCCCCCTCCGTTTGCAGAAATTCAATGTTAAATTCACTCCAATTCGAAAGAGCCAGGTATAAAAACTGCTTTTCCCTCGAAAATCTGTTATCTTCTCCAATACTTTGACAAACGTCTCCTGGGTAAGTTCCGCAGCATCTTCAGGGTTTGAGCAAATTTTCAGGATTGTATTATATAACCTGTCCTGATACCGGACAATTAAAAGCCCCGCGGCCTCCAAATCCCCTCGCTGGGACCGTTTGATAAGAACCTCTTCTTCAAGAGTCTGGTTTTGGTACTCTGGGTTGTCCTTCACATCCATCCTGCCGAAGTCTGCATACTCTTATGCAACCGGAAAAGACTGAAATAGTGGCAAAAACGACCGATAAAATCAATTGTTTTTCCTGATTTCGTTTTCAGTCTATCGTTAAAACATAAACCGTTTCCAATCTGACACCCGCCGAGGTCCAACAGGTCGCCGCCGCCAAAAGCGGCTCTTCCTTCGGAATGGAATCGTCCAGTTCCAGCAAAAACTCATAAGACCGCAAATAGTCCCTCCAATAAAGATTATTGATATTCGCTTCCGTCAACACAAAATCCGTCCACGTTTTCAGATGCGTCCCCTTCGGGTTGGAACTGTACGGCGCATAGCGATACAGCTCCAGTCGAAGAGTAAAAGGAATTTTCAGTTTCGAATCAAACTGGTCCCGCAATTCAATAAAAACACGAAGGGTTTTGGGTGCCTTTGTATCCTGGTCCCTGAGTATCTGCGTCAATCCCCCAAATCGAACAGACGCAGGCGGAAAACCCGTGCTCCCCTGAATCATATCAAAAGCGGGGGGAGGCGATTCACAGCCGCACAACCCCAACACAAACAAAAAACACACCGCAAAAAGTTCCGGAATGAACTGCCGCAGCAGACTGCGATTACTCATCAATATCTTCACGAAGAAGATGTCCAAGACGGACTCTCTTGGTGTGGAGATATTTCCGATTGTGTTCACCCGGCTTGGCCTGCAGAGGGATTTGCTCCACGATATGGATTCCATAAACCTCCAGCCGGCTGATTTTTTTGGGATTATTCGTTAGAATCCGAACATTTCGAAGTCCCAAATCCCGGCAGATTTGAGCCCCAATCCCATAATCCCGCTTATCCGGCACGAAGCCCAGCTTGAGATTGGCTTCTACCGTATCATATCCCTGTTCCTGAAGTTTATACGCATGAAGCTTGTTGGCCAGACCGATTCCTCGTCCTTCCTGCCGCAGATAAATCAGAGCCCCCTTCCCCTCGGCCTGAATCCGCTTCATCGCCTCAACCAGCTGATAGCCGCACTCACAGCGCTGCGAATGAAACAAATCCCCCGTCATACACTCCGAATGCACCCGAATCAGGACCGGTTCCGGATGCTCAATGACCCTTCCCTGTTCATCCAAGTCCCCCACTCCTCCCTTGCAGAGGGCCAGATGCGGCTCTGTCGAACCGGGACTTTCATACCCAATTAGAATAAATTCCCCATAATCCGTCGGCAGGCGAACCTGCTGAATGCGGCGGACCTGCTGTTCCCGCTGAAGACGATACTCAATCACTTTGGCTACCGTTGTCATCTTCAGGGAATGCTTCCTGCAGTATTCAACCAAATCAGGCACGCGGGCCATCGTCCCATCGTCATTTAATATCTCACAGATAACCCCCGCCGGCCTTAGACCCGCCAAACGCATCAGGTCCACCGCCCCTTCCGTCTGGCCGGCCCGCACAAGCACCCCCCCTTTTCGGGCGCGAAGCGGAAAAACATGCCCCGGACGCGCCAAATCAGCCGCCTTAGTATTGGGGGATACGGCAACCTGGATAGTCCTCGCCCGATCCGCCGCACTGATGCCTGTTGTGATGCCTTCCCTCGCATCAATACTGACGGTAAACGCCGTCCCAAGCCGAGCCGTATTTTCCGTACACTGGGGATGAAGCCCCAGCCGATCGCAGTACTCTTCATCCATAGGCAGGCAAATAAGCCCCCGTCCGTGTGTGGCCATAAAATTGATAATTTCCGGGGTTACCAATTCGGCGGCGCACACCAAATCCCCCTCGTTCTCCCGGTCCTCATCATCCACCAGGACAATCATTCGGCCCTGCCGAAGCTCATCCAGAATTTCCGGTATTTCACTGAAAATCGCCATTCAGACCTCGTCGTCCAATCAAAAAAGATAGAAGAAGTATAGCCCCTTCTTCGAAAAATGTAAAGGTTTGTTCAGATACGTAAGCGTTTTTAAAAAAAAGACTTAAAGCACAGCCCCGCCGTCTATTGTCAAAACCTCACCGGTGATCGAGTCGGTTTTGAGAAGAAACAAGACCGCTTCCATCAAGTCCCCCATCAGAACAAACCGCCCTGTCGGAATTTTTTTCCTCCGCTCAGCCGCTTCTTTGCGATTGCGGATTGCCCCCTCAACAATCCCCGGCGCAATTGCATTGACCGTAATGCCGGGTGCCAGCTCTTTGGCCAGGGACCGGGCCGCAGCAGTCAAACCGGCTTTGGCTGCACAGTAAGCAGAATAGTCCCGCCATGGCCGGAGGGCCCCAATATCTGCAAAAAAAAGAACCTTGGCAAAAGGCTTTTTTCGTCCGGAAGAAGGGTGGGCCTTTACAAACAAACGGGTCAATAACAGAGGAATCGTAAGATTCAGATGAATCAGGTCTTCTATCTGCTGTTCCGCGCAGTCCTTCAGCAGAGTTTTCTCGAAAAGACCCGCCGAATGAATCAAAATATCGATTGGACCGTGTCTTTGAGCGTCCTGAAACAGCCGGCGGATTTGCTCGGCATCCCGAAAATCCGATTGAAATGCGAAGGCCCGTCCGCCGTGTCGGCGGATGCCCTGAACAATCTTATTTGCCAGCCGGTCTTGACGATGATACTGACAGAGACACTGGACCCCCTCCTGGGCCAGCGTTTTCGCCAGAAACCGCCCGATTTTTCCGGTCGAACCGGTAATAAGCGCCGTTTTTCCTCGCAAATCCATTCTTGGCATAGTAATTTATCCGGATTCACACATCAAGAAATTTGAAGGGAACATTCTGAACAGGGTTTTCGGATACAGACTTGATGAACCGCCGGATTACAGTATAATAGCCACCCTAAAAGGTTCTGAAATGGCTTTATTAAACGTAAACATTGATCACGTAGCAACGATTCGTCAGGCCCGAAAAACCGACGAGCCGGACCCTGTTTGGGCGGCCGTCGAGTGCGAACTGGCCGGAGCCAACGGCATTACAGTCCACCTCCGTCAGGACCGCAGACACATCAATGACCGAGATGTACGTCTTTTAAAGGAAACCGTCGCCTGCAAGTTTAATCTGGAGATGTCTCTGGCGGAGCCGATTGTCCGGATTGCCGAGCAGATTGTCCCGGACCAGGTCACCCTCGTGCCGGAAAATCGGGCCGAACTGACGACGGAAGGCGGGCTTGACTGCATACAATGCCAAAAACAGATTCAAAAAATCGTCAAGAGAATGCACAAAAAAGGCATTCTTGTCAGCGCCTTTATCCTGCCGCAAGAAAACCAGATTACGGCCGCTGCCGAAGCCGGCTGTGATGCTGTTGAACTGCATACAGGCCTTTACGCCAATGCTAAAACCGATCAAGCCATTGAGCAAACCCTCAATCAGCTGCGGGACGGACGGGATATTGCGTTTGCCGCCGGGCTGGTTGTACACGCCGGACACGGGTTAACCTACCGCAACATTCGGCCCATCGCCCGGATCGAAGGGCTCTGTGAACTGAATATCGGACACAGCATTATCTCGCGAGCTGTGCTGGTCGGTCTGCGGCAGGCGACGGAAGAAATGATTCGATTACTCCAGAACAAATAAGGAAGCAAAAATGTTCAGCGGGAGCATGGTAGCGCTTATTACCCCCTTTCAGGACGGGCAGGTCGATTTTGAAACCCTCGAAGAACTGGTGGAGTTTCATCTGGAAAACGGCACAGACGGCATCGTGCCGGTCGGGACAACGGGAGAGTCCCCCACCCTCAGCTATGATGAACACAAAAAAGTTATCGAATGGGTCGTCAAAACCGTCGGCGGACGAGTCCCTGTGATTGCCGGAACAGGCTCCAACAGCACCGCAGAAGCCATTGAACTGACCGCATTTGCACGGAAAGTCGGGGCCGATGCCTCTCTGCAGGTATGCCCTTATTACAACAAGCCCACCCAAGAGGGTTTTTACCAGCACTTCAAAGCCATTGCAGAAGAAGTAGATATTCCGATTATCCTCTACAACATTCCAGGCCGATGCGGCGGTACTGGGCTGACGCCTCAAACTGTTGCCCGCCTTTCAGAAATTGAAAACATCGTCGCCATTAAAGAAGCCACCGGCTCTCTGGATATGACCAGCGAAATTCTTTCGCTGTGCAATATCACCGTGCTGTCCGGAGATGACTCTCTGACCCTTCCCATCTGCTCGGTCGGCGGCAAAGGGGTCATCAGTGTGATAGCCAATATAGTCCCGGCCGATGTAAAAGCCATGACTGACTTGATTCTCGAAGGCGACTTCGTTTCCGCCCGAAAATGGCACAGAAAACTCTTCCCTCTCGCCAAGGCCATGCTCGGTCTGGCTTCCAATCCGATTCCCATTAAGGCGGCGATGGCTATGCTGAATCTGGCTTCAGAAGAGCTGCGCCTCCCGCTGACTCCTCTGAATGACGCCCAGAAAACACAGCTGAGAGAAATCCTCGTCCAATACGGCATCCTCTCCTGATTCCTAAGTGTTTTTCGGCGTGAAACAACCCCGCCGGCACCGCTTCGGGGAAACAAACTTCGTGTTTTCTTTTTTTCCAAACATCCCAACAAAAAATCAATGCCCGTTCCTTCTCCGTCAGCCCTGCGACTATTTTGGTCCCCCCGGGCCAAAATGGACGTTTTTTCGTATCAGTCTTTCTAAACCCAGATTCCGTCGAGACTCCAAATTGTAAAACGGCCATTCCGGTCAATTTGCCTCGAACTGCCGTCCACCTGTTCTCCGGATGTGTCTTTATTGCATCTTGTTATTCTGCAATATGTTACAAAATTTCCAAAAAGAATCTGTCCGGCTGGCACAGTCCTTGTATTAAAGAAAAGCAGTTAAAGTTCTCTAATACGGACAAGTGAAGATCCCAAAAAATGTACATTGTCGTCAAAACAAATGTTTTAGCAATCGGAGTGCACAAGCGGATCGAATCTCTGAAAGAATTGCCGATTCGGCTGATTTGCCTGAATCGCGGAAATGATGTAATTCGCTCTTTGAAAAATGAAACAGTTCACAGCGTGATCAGTCATTGGCACTTGAAGGATATGCCGGACGGGGCCTTTCTGAAAGGGCTCAAAAGCATCCGTCCTGACATGCCCACGATTGCCGTGATTGAATCCAACAATCCTCAGCAGGAGATTCAGGCCCGTTCGCTGGGCGTCTCCGTCGTGGTCACAGAGGATTGTTCGGAAGAGCATTTCCGGCAGATTGTCTGCGGCGTGCTCGGCTTGCGTGATGCCGCGGTGCTCGAAGACCTCTACGCTGTGAAAGAATTGTAGGAGAAAGAACTGCTCCGGGAAACAGCGGAGCAGAACGGCAGGAGTAAAAAAGCGTCCGGATTCCCGGATGAAGAGAATATCTTTCCTCCTCCTCCAAATGTCGGGCTTGCATGCCAACGAACGGTGGTTGAAGCCCGACACAAAAACAGACGCAGGGCCTCAGGTCCTGCGAAGCAATATCTTTCCTCCTCCTCCAAATGTCGGGCTTGTATGCCAACGAACGGTGGTGTAAGCCCGACACGAAATCAGCCGCGGAGCCAAGCGCTCCGCGAAACAATATCTTTTCCTCCTCCTCCAGTTGGGTTCGACAGCCGCCAGCCGTGACGACTGCGAACCCGACATTATAAACCAGGCAGACATCGGTCTGCTTAACAATAAAATGTGCCGGTTTCCGGCGATGTGAAGTGTGTGTCCAAAACGGACGGGCGGAGACGGAAGCAAACATTTCTCCGCCAATCGGGCCTCAGACAGTCGCCGCTGTTTGAGGCCCGATTTTTTTCCGGCTTGCTATTCTCCCTGCTTCCTGCTACTCTTATTCGGAAGAAAACAGCAGTTCAAAAGGGACATTTTATGGAAAGACCGGTCTATTCGAATGTAGGCAGAAGGGTTTTACTCGTCGCGGTCCTTTTGGGGCTGAACGGCTGTGTCGAACGTCGCCTGACGATTCTGACAGACCCGCCGGACGCCCTGGTGTGGCTCAATGACGAAGAAATCGGCCGAACGCCGGTTACCGTCGGCTTCAACTGGTACGGCGACTACAAAGTCCGCATCGAAAAAGAAGGGTATGAAATCATCCGCACCAACAAGGCGATGAAGCGCCCGCCGGAAGATTATTTCCCCCTCGATTTTCTGGCGGAAGTGCTCTGGCCCGGCACCATTCGTCGGGACATCGCGTGGAGCTTTACGCTTCAGCCCGCCGTCAATCCGACGGCCGAACAGCTGCTTGAGCAGGCGGATGCGTTTCGCCAAAGAGCCGGCCGCGACCTTCCCGCCGCCCCCTGAAACACCGGCCGTCAGAAGGAAATCCGATAGCCCTGGCCGTGAACCGTCTTGATGAGATTTCTGGCCGTCCCAAGCTTTTTCCGGAGGGCGGCGATGTGAACATCAACAATCCGTTCGTTTTCCCCTGATTGAGACGGCCCGGCCGCCTTCAAAAGCTCCGCTCGGCTGCGGACAGCCCCTTCTGACCGAATGAGCTCGGTCAGGATGTTAAATTCCGCCGGAGTCAAATCCACCGGCTTGCCTTCCACAAAGACCTGCCGAGCAGAAGGAAAAACCCGGACGGAACCGGCCGTCAGAATTTCCTGAACGCTGGAAGGGACCGGTTTTGCGCGTCTCAGAACGGCTTCCATTCGAGCCAGAAGCACCTGCATGCTGAACGGCTTGGTAATGTAGTCGTCTGCTCCAACGCTCAAGCCGACAATAATATCCGTTTCCGTATCTTTGGCGGTCAGTAAAATCACCGGAATCGCCGCTGTCTTTTCGCTGTTTTTCAGCCGTGCCGTCAGCTGAATTCCGGATATATCGCCCAGCAGGATATCCAGCAGAATCAAATCCGGCGGCTCTTTCTCAATTTGACGGAGAGCATCCTGGCCGCACAGGGCTGTGCGGACCTGATACCCATGCTGCTCCAGACTCATTCGGAGCAAATCCAGCAGGTCCAGCTGATCATCGACAACCAAAACCGTTCGATTCATACTTTCTATTCTAAAGCAACATTGCAATCTGTCTATAAAAAAAGCCGTCTCCTCAGAAACGGCTTGAAATCTTCTCGTCGGCTGCGTTTTTCTCTATCTGCAGATTGCCCTCCAACTCTGATTCAAATCCTCCAAAAGCGCTATCACCTCCTCAATCATCTTCGAGTCTTTGCGAATATTAGCCTGAGTCAGGTGACGCTGCATAAAATTATAAAGAGCCCGAAGATTTTGAGCAATCTGTCCGCCCTTTTCCATATCCAGAACGGTATTAAGTTCAAAGAGGATGTCCTGAGCTTT
Organism: Anaerohalosphaeraceae bacterium; assembly: GCA_035378985.1. Lineage (NCBI taxonomy): Bacteria > Pseudomonadati > Planctomycetota > Phycisphaerae > Sedimentisphaerales > Anaerohalosphaeraceae > Anaerohalosphaeraceae bacterium. The sequence goes on along the minus strand of DAOSUR010000004.1, from coordinate 75,794 downwards.
GTTAATGTGCTTTCCTTTGGCAACCATATCTCCCCGTCTCAGGTCATCCAGGGCCTGTCGGAGAAATTTAATCGCCCCGTCATAAAGCATCACAATCAGACGACCGCGATTTTGGGTACTGACGGCGGTTTCCTGATAGACATTGAATCCGTTCATGAGCATACTCCGGACAAAGGTTCCTTCCGGCCGGCAAACCGGAGACTTCTTCCGCCCCGCACTGATTTAAAGATTCGGAAGACGGTCGCTTAAACCTTGCGACCGTCCTCCGATTCTATCTTCGATCCTGTCAGAGGCGATTACCGAAGCAGATTCAGCGCCATCTGAGGCATCGTGTTGGCCTGCGCCAGCATCGCCACACCGGCCTGAGCAAGCACCTGCTTACGGGTCAGAGCCGCCATCTCGGTCGCAACATCCACATCCGAAATACGGGACTCAGACGCCATCATATTTTCCGCCTGGATATTGAGCACTTCCGTTGTGCTTTCCAGACGGTTAATCATATAACCCAAGCTGGCCCGAGCACTGTCCTTCCGCTCGATGGCTTCCGTCACCAGAGCCAGTGCCGCCTGAGCATTCGTGCCGTCTGCACCGGCAATCGAAATCGTCGCACTGTCAATCAGGGCCGTGGTCTGGACATCCACAGAGCTCACATCGATGTATGACCCTTCGCCAAAGTGGATTCGGTTGGTGCCTGAAGCACTGTTGAGCATGTTGATGCTGTTAAAGTTGGCGGTTGTTGCAATTCGGTTGATTTCCGCCATCATCTGCTGGAACTCATTGTTCATGATGTTCCGCTGCTGCTCGGAATACGAACCGGTGGCCGCCTGCTCCGCCAGTTCCTTCATACGGATCAGGGCATTATCAATCGTGGCCATCGCTCCTTCCATCACCTGAAGCATACTGATGGCATCCAGAGCATTTCGAGACCCCTGCTTGATGACTGCAATGTCAGCCCGCATCAACTCACGGACCGCCAATCCTGCCGCGTCATCTTTGGCGCTGTTGATACGCTGGCCGGACGACAACCGTTCAATCGACCGAGCCAATGTATCATAGCTCATACCCAGCTGGCGGGCGGCATTTTCCGCCATAATGTTGCTTTTAATTGACAGCATAGTCTGACTCCTTACAAAAAGAAGGTTTGCCTTTGCCCCTGTCAGGACATTTCCAAGGGACGATTCTTTCCACTTTTCAAACAACGCTGCAGAGCCGCCTGCACAGAACAGCCCTGAAACACACTTCCATTATCGAACAGCAAAAAACTCACTTTAGACGCAGAAATCCCCCATTTTCACACTTTTGCGTGAAGGACCGATAGTGCTTGGGATGGCACAGGTGAAAACAAAAAAATGAGAAATAAAAAAATTTTTTCCCGTGAAAAATTTTTTAGAAAAAAAATCAAAAGCCCAAAAACCTATTTATAGGACATACAAACGGTTCTCAGGAATCAGCACAAAAAGACAACACTTCTTTTTGTTTTTTCAGGGAGGGCATAGAAAAATTTATCGGACCGCCGTCAAAAAAGAGAAGAAAAGCACAACGTCCGGTAACATAGAACGAACCAAAGAATTAAAAATATATCCGGAGGACAGCGTTTAAGACAATTTCGATGAAAGGTCGCGAATAAGCCCCTGAAGAACGCTGGGCGGGATATCGCTCAGCTCGGGTTCCGGCCGCTCCGCTCGGGCCATAGCTGCCAGAATCCGCAGCGCTGTCTTCTTGACAGGTTTTAAAGCGAGGAAGGTCTTTTCCGCCGCAGTCAGTTCTCCGTCTGCAATCTGCCGCAAATAAAAAATCACCCGCTTAATCACCTCCTCTTCATCAAGCTCCGCCCCCGCCGTCGAAACTGACGATTCTTCGTTCGGCAGACGGCTCTCATGCAGAATATGCTGAGTCAGGTGATGCGTCTCCCGCATCATCTCCTGGATACGGCTTTCCTCCAGTTCATCGATCGGAGCAAGACGAATCTCCTCCTCATCCTCTGACTTGGGCAGAGGAATATAGCAGCGATGTCCGCAGTACGGACAGCTGCCCCACTTGCCCCCGGCCTGGTCTGGTGCCTTGATTTTTTTCTTGCACGATTCACAGTGAAAGCTGATCGGCATACCAAACTCCCTTACACATCCCTCTCGTTAAGCCCGTTTGCGGGTTCTTTTTCGAAACTCTGCCTGAACGTCCGTCGTAATCCCGCCCCGCGGAGTAAAAGAGGAAGTAATCCGCATCCATCGAGGAGCCGCCGCACCGGACAGGTCATCCAGAATCTCATTGGTCAAATGTTCATAAAAGACGCCCCGGTTGCGATAGCTCTGCAGATAATACTTCAGACTTTTCAGTTCAATGCACTTGCGGTCGGGGATATATTCGATGAGTATCTGCCCAAAATCGGGTTGTCCGGTCTTCGGGCACACACTCGTAAATTCCGGACAGCGGATGGTAATCACATAATCGCGTCGGGGATAGGGATTATCAAACAGTTCAATCGCAGGTTTTTCAACACTCATTTGGACTCCCGGCTGACAATCTGTTATACTGAGTATCTTAACAAAAACCATCTGGATTTCAAGATAAGACTATGAACCTGCAAAAAAAAGCCGTCGTTCTGCTCAGCGGAGGATTGGACTCCGCCACCACCCTGGCCATCGCCCGGCATCAGGGTTTCCGCTGTTATGCACTCAGTTTTCGCTACGGCCAACGGCACGCAGTCGAAATCGAAGCAGCCGGCGCAATCGCCAGGGCCTTAGGGGCTCTCGAACATCGAATTATCACGATTGATTTGACCTCGTTCGGCGGGTCCGCCTTAACGGACCCTGCTTTGGAGGTCCCGAAAACAGGACCGGACCCATCCTCAATCCCTATCACGTATGTCCCGGTCCGAAATCTGATTTTTCTCTCGTACGCGCTTGCTTGGGCGGAAGTACTCAAGGCATTCCATATCTTTATTGGCGCCAATGCAATCGATTACAGCGGCTATCCGGACTGTCGGCCCGAATTCTTCGCGGCCTTCGAAAAAACGGCTAATCTTGCCGCAGCCGCCGCCGTAGAAGGAAAAGGAATCTTTCAAATCCATACCCCCATTCTCCATATGACCAAAGCCGAAATCATCAAGACAGGCCTTCAGCTCGGAGTGGACTACTCACTTACCCACAGCTGTTACGACCCCTCTCCGCAGGGTCTGGCCTGCGGTCTGTGCGACTCCTGCCGTCTTCGTAAAAAAGGATTTCAGGAGGCAGGAGTCCCGGACCCCACCAAATACGTTTCGTGAGAAGATTATGGTTATTACCAAGCATCTGTCCATCAAAACAAACGGAAACACCCAAATTTTGGACATTACAGGCCAAGTGCAGGAAGCCGTAAAAGACTCCGGACTCCAGTCCGGCATCGCTGCTCTGTTTGCCGTCGGCTCGACGGCGGGCTTGACTACGCTCGAATATGAGCCGGGACTCGTTCAAATCGACATCAAAGCGGCCTTTGAACGAATCGCCCCCAGAAACGACATCTATGCCCATGAAAACACCTGGAATGATGACAACGGCCATTCGCATGTACGGGCAGCCCTTCTGGGGCCTTCTCTGACCGTTCCATTCACGGACGGTCGACTGACCCTCGGGACCTGGCAGCAGATTGTTCTGATTGATTTTGACACACGGCCGAGAAACCGAACCATTGTCTGTCAGATTCTTGGCGAAAACGAATCGAAAAAACCGCCGGAGCTGTAACGTTTGGGGCCCCGGAACGTATTACTGGGGGAAACAAACAACCCAAACTGATGGAAAGGGATCTTTTATGAAATGCCGGATACTTATTCTTTGCTTCAGTGCAATTGCCTTCACCGCTGGTGCAGCCCCGTTGAACAAGACGAACATCGGAGCCGATGCCCACTGGGTGATTCATCTGGACCTGGAGGCATTCCGGCAATCCAAATTGGGTACACTGATTCTGACCGATATTCAAACCCAATTCGGTGAAAAAGTTCAAGCCATCCAGGAATTAATCGGCTCGAATGTGTTGACAGATTTCAACCATTTTACCTTATACGGACCGGACCATGAGGAGCAAAATGCCGTGCTGCTGGCCGAAGGCCGATTCAATCCACAGAAACTAACCGCCCTCTTGGCCCTCAATCCCCAATACCAAAAAAGCACCTATCGCGACTACACCTTGTACAGGTGGTTTGCAGAACAGCAAGGCAAAAACCAAGTTGGAACCTTTGCTCGAGAAAACCTCATTGTTATTTCCCAAAATCAGGAATCGCTCCAGCAAGCCCTGGATGTCCTGGATGGAAAACGTCCATCATTGTCTGAAGCCCCCTGGCTGAGCGCCCAGGGTCAGGTCCCCGCGAAACCAATTTTGCTGGCCGCCGCCGGTGGAGTCAAAATTCTGTCTACCAATTACCCCCAGGCCGCCATGCTGAACAAAACCGAGGCCCTGCATCTTTTTATCAATGAAAACGATTCGTCTTTTCATATCAGTCTTCTTCTTCAAATGCCGGACCCGCAAACCGCCCTCCAGGTAGAACAAGCCGTTTTGGGAATGAAAGCCATTTTAACGCTGAGCCAAAACAATCCCTCTTCTCCGCAGCCGAACGAAAACAAAGCAAACCAAAATCATAGTTTCTCTGCAAGCAATCTGTCCCGATGGCTTCCCATCTTGAATAACTGTCAGGTCTCCACCAGCCAAAATGCCGTTACGATTCGCTTCGAAATGCCGTCTGAAACCCTCTACGAGCTCCTCAAACAATGGCGGTCCTCTCCGGAACAGGCGGGCACGCAACCTCAGCAACAGGAAAACCGGACAGGACAATAAACGTTCATTTCAAATTGTTTGTTCATACAAACAGAAAGAATGGGACGGCCCAAAACCGTGTACAAGGAAAAACCCTTCCAACAAGACAACTTGAACAACGAAAAGGCAGCCCTTGCCTTTGAGAAGATTGTGCAGGAATACACCATTCCCCTGATGCGGTTTATCTGCAGTCGGGTTCGCTGTTCGGCTGATGCAGAAGACATCTGCCAGGAAACATTTCTGAAGGCCTTCCGCTCGCGGGATTCTTTCGACGGTCAAAGTTCTCTGAAAACCTGGCTGTTTTCCATCGCCTATCACGAAACCGTCTCCTTTCTTCGAAAAAAGAAAATTCCAACCACCGGCTCTTTCCAGTCCTTATCCGTCGAAAACGCTTCTTCAGATTTGCAGAATCCCGATTCGGAAAACATCTGGCACTGGGCACGGGAGCTCCCGGCGGAACAATACACCCTCCTGTGGCTCAAATACAAAGAAGATCTCTCTACAGAACAAATTGCCCAAATTCTTCGCAAAAGCCGGCTGAATACCCGCGTCATGCTGCACCGGGCCAGACGCCGACTGGCCGAGATACTGCGCCGGAAAGAAACCGGCAGGGATTTTGCTGTCCTTTACCCCAACTCCAAAGGTTTCGCGTATGCGGAAAAGGAGTAAAACCATGTATTGCAGCATCATTAAAAAACAGATAAACCGTTCATTGGATAAGAAAGCCCCCCTGTCCGCCGGAGCCGTCAGGCATCTGGAACGATGCCCATCCTGTCGGCTCTATTATGAAAGTCTGCTTCAAGTAGAAGCAAAACTCCGACGGGAAATGCCGGACCGGCCCGTTGCGGATACCTCCGCTCTTGAAGGAAAGATCCTCTCCAAAATCCGCAGGGAATCGCAGACGGTTCTTGTCCAGCCGCAAACACATCGGCTATTGCGGCCCCTGACTGCTGCCGCCGCTGTGCTGCTTCTGGCCGCACTCTTTGGGCTGCTCCGGAATCTCAATCGCCCTGCCCCCATGAATGTTCCGAAGGAACTCAACCCGTTTCAGCGTGCACTGACTTCTGACCTTTATACAATCCAAAATCAGCTGCTCGCCGACTCGCTTCAGCAGCCGTTCGAAATAGAAATAGACAATCTTGCCAAAGATATGCAGACGGCGGTTCGATTTGTCTCCGCCTGCCTGCCGCAGCCCCCGTGGGGGCCGGAACTGCCCTGACCGCTACAGCAGCGGAGTCAGGGTACGGACAATGCTCTCGCACAAATGACGCCCCAGACCGGCCTGTGCGATTCCCTCCTGACAGCCGCCGAACAGCATCCGAATCCAGGTTTCAACCGCCTCAATCTCCGCCGGACTGTACACACACATTACAATCTCATAATTAATCAGCAAACTCCGGTAGTCGATATTAGCCGACCCGAGGATCGCCATCTGACGGTCCATCAGCATCACCTTGGCGTGCAGCATCCCCGGTGTAAAGAAAAGGACCTTTCCCCCCGCCTGCTGAATCTCCCGAAGCGGAATCCCCCGCCCCCAATCCGCCAGAGGGTGATTGGACCGGCGAGGCAGAATAATCCGCACATCGATGCCCCGCCGTGCCGCCAGCACCAGCGCCTGCGTGAGAGAATCATCCGGCACAAAATACGGCGTAACCACCCAGAACCGCTCCTGGGCCGCATAAACCGCCGTCAGAATTGCATCGTACAGGGCATCATTGGGCACATCCGGCCCGCTCGGGACAACCTGCACGACCGCCTGTCCGCTTCCCTTATCGGCCAATCGCTCCGGACGGATTTCCGGGAGCTGCTGACCGCTGGCAAAATACCAGTCATAGCGGAAAACCTGCGTATAATGCCGCACAGCCGGCCCTTCCAGCGTAAACGCCAAATCCCGCCACCGGCCTTCATACGGCACAGGCCCCATATATTCCCGGCCGATATTTGTCCCTCCCGACAAAACCTTCTTTTCATCCACGACAACAATTTTCCGATGATTGCGAAGGTTTGCCCGGCCTCGAAACGGACGATGAAAGACCGGCATAAAATGAGCATACTGACCGCCGGATTCGAGGAGGGGACGGAGAAATCGTCCCCGTGTATGAAGACATCCTACCCCATCCAGAAGCAGACACACCCGCACACCCGCCCGGGCCTTCTCGGAAAGCACCTCCAGCACTTCAATTCCGCGTTTGTCCTTTCGAAAAATAAAGGTGGCCAAATAGATGGATTCCTGGGCGGAATGAAGCATCTTCATCAGTTCCAGATACGTCTCTTCCCCCGTCCGGCACAGCACCAGATTGTGCCCACCCTCCGCCGGCGGATGCCCATAGGAACGGAGCAGCCGCTCAATCGGCCCCAAATCCCGCTCTTCGCCCTTCTGCTGAATCAGCCCCAGCTCATCTTTCTTTCCGGCCTCCCGGCGGAGTTTTCGCCCTCCGAATATCAGATAAAGCGGCACCCCGATATACGGAATCAGAACCACCGCCAAAAGCCAGGCAATCGTTCCGGAAAAAGACCGCCTCTGCAGAAGAATATACGCCACCAGCAAAACACCCAGCAGAAACCCGGCGATCGCAACGATATTCGTCAGAAGCCAGGCCCAAAAGGCATGCAGGATGTCTGTCATAATCTCCGCAGCTCCTTTCTCAAAACCTCCGAGGACAGCAGACAGACCGTTCACTGAATCTCAAAGGTGATGCTGTAGGCCTCTCCGTCAAACTTCGTATGAATTTTATAACCGGAATTGTAAAAAATCGTCAGCATCGCCTTGTTAATCGGCAGCACCGTTGCATAAAAACTTTTTACGCCGCGCTGGCGGGCAATTTGAACCAGATATTCCAAAAGCAGAGAGCCCATCCCCTTATCCTGCCATTCGTCCTGTACAATAAATGCCACTTCAGCCGTCATTGTCTTGGGGTCCAGAAAATACTGGGCTATCGCCACAATCTCCTCCTGCCCCTCCGGTCCCGGCACCACCCCTACAATCGCCAGATTCTGCTCATAATCCACATTGGTCAGTTTCTGAACATCCTTATGAGGAAACGTTTTCGTATGGGTGAAATACCGCTTCTTCACAGAATCCGGACTGAGCGAATACAGCATCTCCGACAAAGCACTCTCATCAGTCGGCTTGACCGGACGCAGAAAGATTTCGGTTCCGTCCTTGAGCGTCTCATACTTTTCCAGTTCCTGAGGATACCGGACCTTGTCCCATTCAATCTCAATCTGGTCCGGCGAAATGTATTTGCGGGCCTTGGCCGCCTGAATCAGCTCTTTGCGGAATTTCGGATGGGCGATATTGATCAGGGCCAGAGCCCGCTCCCGGATGCTTTTTCCGTGCAGGTAGGCAATCCCGTATTCGGTCACTACATAATGCACATCTCCCCGCGTGGTCACGACTCCCGCCCCTTCCGTCAGCGCCGGCACAATGCGGGAAACCGTATCGTCTTTGGCGGTGGAGGGCATCGCAATAATCGGCTTGCCGCCGCGGCTGCGGGCGCATCCCCGAATAAAATCCACCTGACCGCCGATGCCGCTGTAAAACCGATATCCCAGCGAGTCCGCGCAAACCTGACCGGTCAAATCAATCTCCAGGCCGACATTAATCCCGACCATCTTGTCGTGCTGCGCAATCACAAACGGGTCATTGACATATTCCGTCGGATGAAACTCAAAAAACGGATTGTTGTTGATATAGTCGTAAAGCCGCTGAGAGCCCATACAGAAACTGGCCACCACCCGTCCGTTGTTGATGGTCTTTTTCGAACAGGTCACCGCACCGCATTCAATCAGCTCGATAATCCAGTCCCCGAACATCTCCGTATGAACGCCCAGCTCCTTCTTGTCGTGGAGAAACTCCGCCATCGCCTGGGGAATTCGTCCGATGCCGCATTCAATCGTGCTGCCGTCTTCAATCAGCCGGCTCAGATTCTGCCCGATTCTCCGCAGCACCTCATTGCTCGTCGGCGGCTCCACCGTGATAATCGGCTCATCATACGGCACCATTGCATCAATCGAGTTGACATGAATAAAACTGTTTCCGAGGGTGCGCGGCATATACCGATTGACCTGGGCAATCACATATTTGGCATTGGCCGCCGCTGACTTGACAATATCCACCGACACCCCCAGACTGCACAGCCCGTTGACATCCGGCTCCGTCACGGAAATCAGCGCCACATCCAGCGGAATCCCGCCGCTTTCAAACTGGCGGGGAATATCTGAAAGAAAAATCGGCGTATAATCCCCCACGCCCTCCTCCATCGCCCCGCGCACATTCTCCGCAATGAAAAAGGAGTTCATCTTGAACTTCTCGCGGAATTTGGGCTCCACATAGGGCGCCGCCCCCATCGTCAGCAGGTGAATGATGTGGGCATCGTAAATATGGTCGCCGTATTCCACCAGGGCCTGCACAAGGTGCTGCGGCTGCCCGCAGCCGGTCCCGATAAAAATCCGGTCTCCCGGCTTAATCAGCTTCATCGCCTCACGGGCCGTGCAGACCCGATTCGCATATTTCTGCTTCCAGTCAAAGGACGACATCATCAGAAGACCTCCAAAAACTTCAGGCGGATTTCAGCGTTTTTCGAGGGTCATCATTGCATCCACCGCAATCGGCGTGACCCCCTCTTTGCCGACCACGAACGGGTTGATGTCCATTTCCTTGATTTGGGGAAACTCCGTCACCAGCTGGCTCAGACGCTGCAGGGCCTCTGCAATCGCATCAATATCCACCCCCTCCTCGCCCCGGGCGCCCCGCAGGATATCATACGTCTTGGTGCGGACCAGCATCTCTTTGGCCTCCTCCGCCGTCAGCGGCGCCGGATAAAACGCCACATCCTCCAGCACCTCCACCAGCTTGCCGCCCATCCCAAACATCATCAGCGGACCAAAACGCGGGTCCCGCGTCATCCCCAAAATCACCTCCTTGCCTGTATTGCACATCTGCTCAACGCTGATTCCGAGAATATGGGCATGCGGGGCCTTTTTCGGGATGCGGTACATCATCAAATCAAAGACATCCATCACCTCCTGCTCGCTGGTGATGTTGGTTTTGACCCCGCCGACCTCTGTTTTGTGAATGATATCCGGCGACCAGACCTTCAGAACCACCGGAAAACCGATTTGCCTGGCAATACCGGCGGCCTGCTCCGGCGTTGTAGCGATTCCGCCGGCCGGCGTAACAAACCCGTACGCCTCCAGCACTTCCTTGGTTTCCATCTCCCCCACTTCCATCTGGCCCAGCCGCAGATGCCGCTCAATAATCCGCTCCACCTTCCGGCGGTTCACATTAAACAGTTTCACGACCCGTTTCGGCCGATTCCGCCAGGCATGATACTGCGTCATGACTTTGAGCGTGCGAACGGCACTTTCCGGACAGTCGTACTGGGGAATATGCCCGTCCCGAAGAACCTTCAGCGCCTCAGCGACCCGGCTGGCTCCCAAAAAACAAGCCAGAACCGGTTTGCCCGGCTTTTCGCGAGTCACACGCACAATCGCCTCCGCCGTCGCCACACACGCCGTCATCGCATGCGGACTGAGCAGCACCAGGGCACTGTCCACATTCGGATCATCCAGCACCGTCCGCAAAGCAAACTCGTACCGGTCCTCCAGCGCATCGCCCAACAGGTCAATCGGATTGCGGATGTTGGCCGCCCGAGCCATCTGCTGCGACTGTTCGAGAATCCGCATCGTCTGCTCTGTAAAAACCGCCAGCTGCAGTTTCTCCCGCTCGATGGCGTCGGTCGCCATAATTCCCGCCCCGCCTGCATTGGCTATCACCGCCACCCGCGGTCCGGCTGGACAGGGTTCATACGCAAACGCCTGCGCATAGTAAAACTGATGCTTAATCGACTCACAGCGAATCACCCCTGCCCGTTCAAACACACACTCATACGCCGTTTCCGCCTCCGCCAGACGCCCCGTATGCGACGAAGCCGCCCGAGCCCCGGCCTCCGTAAAACCGGCTTTCAAAAGCAGAATCGGCTTGCGCCGGCTGATCCGCTCGGCCTGCTTGATGAACGCATCCCCGTCTGAAATCGTCTCCAGATAGCCCGCAATCACCGCCGTCTCCGGGTCATCCCCCAGCGCCCGAATCAGCGTCAATTCATCCACATCCGCCTTGTTGCCGATGCTTACCAGTTTGCTGAACCCCATCCCCCAGTTTCGAGCCATATCGACAAATGCCGCCAGCAGAGAGCCGGACTGAGAAAAATAGGCCACATTGCCCGGCTCCGGCAACTCCCCGCCGAAACTGGCATTGATTTTCCTGGACGGCACCATAATCCCGATGCAGTTGGGCCCAATGATGCGGATGCCGGCGGCCCGAGCCGTTTGAAGAATCTCCTGCTCCAGACGAGCCCCCTCCGGCCCTGTTTCCTTAAATCCGGACGAAATGATAATAACCGCCTGAACCCCGATTTCCGCACATTCCTTGATGACCTGCGGGACCAGTTTGGCCGCCACCGCCACCACCACCAAATCCGGAACCGAACCGATGGCCTTCAAGGTCGGATAACACGGCAGCCCCCCGATTTCCGAAGCATTGGGATTGACGGGATAGAGAGCCCCGGGATACCCCGCTTTCTGCATTGCGGCAAACAGCTCATAGCCCACCTTGCCCGGTTTCCTCGATGCCCCCACGATAGCTATAGAACGGGGCTCAAAAAAACGCTCCAAACCCGTCATGGACGATTACCCTTCAAAAGGGGAGTCTTGCTCAAACCGTTGTCGGCCCTTTCTCCGCCTTTGCTCCGGAATCAGAACGTTCCGGAATTCTTTTTCTCAATTTCGCCCCGTAGTTATAATCCGACTTCCAAAATCTGTAAAGGGATTTCCCCGCTTTGGATTGGAATCGTTTCGGCCGGGAAATCTCGTCTTGAAATGCTTGCTTTTTCCAATCAAAACGGTTATAAGATGTTTTTCTATACCGCCGAAGTAGCTCAACGGTAGAGCACGGCTTTCGTAAAGCCGGGGTTGTGGGTTCAAATCCCATCTTCGGCTTCGGGAGGGAGCACAAGTACAAATCGTCCGACTTCGGAAAGGGCTTCTCACGCAGTCGGAGGAAATTTACGCTTGCAGGACACCCAACCCCCTGCTAAAGTACGGAACCTTTAACGAAGGGCGATTAGCTCAGCTGGTAGAGCAGCTGACTCTTAATCAGCGGGTCGCAGGTTCGAATCCTGCATCGCCCATTTAGGCATAAGGCCTTGCAAGGTAAACACTTGCAAGGCCTTTCTGCTTGTCGGTTTCTTACACAAGATACCGGCTGTCCGTCTCCTGGAACGGCCGAATCTTTTTGGCCATCTCTTCGTATCCCGCGCGTCCCATCAGCGCAAACGTGGCCTCTTTGCCCAACTCCACGGCGGGCTGGTCATAGGCGTTAATATGGAAAAGCATGCCGGCCAGCGAAGTCGTCACTTCATAAAGATAGAAAAACTGCCCGACTGTTTCGGGACATACCGAATCGAAAATTACTGTTAAACACGGCCTCTTGTCCTGTATCAGTGCATATTCCGTCGCCAATTTCTCGCTGTTCAGCAATTTGGCCATACTGGCTCGAGCCAAGTACCCCAGCTCCGGTGCCTCCGGCGGACAATCCCCCATCACCACGTCCCGCTTAAACTGCCTGACCTGCAGAAACGTGAAGACCTTATCATTCGGCCCTTCCCGGTACAGCTGCACCTGGCTGTGCTGGTCTGTCGTCCCCAGAGCATTGACCGGAGTCGGCCCTACAAAAACCGCCCTGCCGTCCAAATCCGTCTTCTTGCCCAGACTTTCCGCCCAAAGCTGACGATACCAGTCCGAAAGGTCCTTGAGGGCATGGCAGTACGGCATCATCACCGAAATCCGCTTGCCTCTTTGGTAATAATGCCACTGAATTGCCGCATTCAGGGCCGCCGGATTCGCGAAAAAGTCCGTGCGGCTGACCCGCTCATCCATCTGACGGGCCCCCTCCAAGAGCGCCTCAATATCAATTCCGCAAACCGCCGCACTCAAAAGGCCGACCGGACTGAGCACGCTGAACCGCCCGCCCACGCCGTCCGGCACCTCCAGCGCGCGAAAGCCGGCCTTGTCCGTAATGGCCCGCAGCGTTCCCTTCTTCGGGTCGGTCGTGGCCACGATTTGCTTTTTGTACCCCTCCGGCCCCAGCCGCTCCAGAAGCATCTGCCGAATCACAAGAAACTGCGCCGCCGTCTCCGCCGTCTGACCGGATTTGCTGATGACGTTAAAGACGGTCTTATTCAGCTGGTCTCCAATCCAGTCCAGAAAGCTGCCGAACTGAACCGGGTCCACATTGTCAAACACAAACAGACGCGGCCCTTTGCGCTGTTTGGAATCCAGATTGTACAGATACGGGTTCAGCGCCGTCTGCAGGGCAATATTCCCCAGTGCCGAGCCGCCGATTCCCAATACCACAAAGTTTTCGCATTCCTGCTGAAGCCGGGCCGCCAGCTCCTTGACCTCCTTTGGATACCGGGAATGATACGGCAGGTCCCGATAGGGTATCTTGCCGCTTTTGCGTTCCTGGTTGAGCCGCTCAATCAGCGGAGTTGTCTTCTTCGCCAGGTCAGCAAACTGACCGGAGGTAATCCCGTGTTCAGGCCCCAAAATTTCTTCACAAACATTCTTGTAGTAAAAATGGATATTCTTCGCACTCACAGTTCATTCCCTTAAACAACATACAGTTTACTGAACTTTCACCAGAGACGCATATTTGAGCATTAGAGATTTGGTCGTTCCCGAATCAAAACGCACCACAACGATGCTGTCCTCGCCCAGGTCCAGAAATTCCTTCACGCTGCCCCGACCGAACTTGGAATGCTCCACCCGTTCATTGACGGCAAACTTCGGCCCTGTTTTTTCCAGTCGGCATTTCGGCTCTTTGGACAGGCCGAAATGTCCTTCCCAGTCCTCCGTTCGGTCTCGAACCTGCGTTTCACCGGCAAACCCGATTTCGTAAAGAAACGGCGAGGGGACCGACCGCAGAAACTGCCCCCGCAAAAGCCGATGGCGGGCGTAACTGATGGTCAGCCGGTCCTTGGCCCGCGTCATCCCGACAAAAAACAGCCGCCGCTCCTCCTCCATCTCATCGGGTCCGCCTTCCAGCGAACGCTCATGCGGCAGCATCCCTTCCTCCAGACCGATGATAAACACGCAGGAAAACTCCAGCCCCTTGGCGGCATGCAGCGTCATCAGGGACACTCGTCCGGCATTCGGGTCAAACGCATCCGTATCGCTGTACAGGGCGATGCTCTGGAGAAAATCAGCCAGCGAAGGATTCTCCGCCGTGCGGTCATACTCGGCCGCCGCATTAATCAGCTCGTTGATATTCTCAATCGCTTCCTCATCTCCGGCCTCCTCAAACGCCTCCGACAGACCGCTTTCCGTGAACACAAGGTTCATAATCTCCGACGCCTCCTCGTCCAATTCTTTCCGAAACCGCTCAAAAAGAGCGGCAAACTCCATCAGCCGTTTGCGGGTGCCGGAGGCAATCGTTTCAATCCGTCCGGCCTGTCCGGCCGCCGCCAAAAGCGGCAGACGATTCCGGGAGGCATACTCCTGCAGACGCTCAATCGTCTTGTCCCCGATTCCGCGGCTGTGCGTGGAAACCGCCCGCACAAACGCCACATCATCCGACGGGTTGACAATCAGTTTCAGATAACTGAGAAAATCCTTCACTTCCTTTCGGGCATAAAACTCCACCCCCCGCACCACCTGATAGGGAATCCGCCGGCGGATAAACGCCTCCTCCACGGAGCGGCTCATCGCATTCACTCGGTAAAACACCGCAATTTCCTGCGGATTGACCCCCTGATTGAGCAGACCGGAAACATCCGCGGCCACCTGCTCCGCCTCATCCTGTTCATCCTCGCAGACCCGAATCACCACATCCTCCCCTTCCGGCCGCGTCGGAATCAGCGTTTTGGCCTTGCGTTTCTTGTTGCCCGCAATCAGCCGGTCCGCCCGCCGCAGAATATTCGGCGTCGAACGGAAATTTTCCTCCAGTTTGATCACCGCCGCATTCGGCCAGTCCCGCTCAAACGCCAGGATGTTGCCGATATCCGCCCCGCGCCAGCGGTAAATCGACTGGTCCGGGTCTCCTGTCACACAGATATTTCCATGTGCAGCGGCCAGTCCCCGGGCTATCTGATACTGGGCGTGGTTGGTATCCTGATACTCATCAATCAGCAGATACCGAAACCGGTCGGACAGCTCCTGACGAATCGCAGGAAAATTCCGCATCAGCAGGGCTGTCTGCACCAGCAAATCGTCAAAATCGAGGGCCTGATTGCGCCGCAGAATCTCCTGATATTTTCGATAAATCGAAGCGACCGTCTGCCCGAAAAAGTCATTCACACGGGCCGCAAACGCCTCCTCATCCTCCAGGTCGTTCTTCAGCCGGGAAATGATGGACAGCATCCGCGACGGGGAGAAATTTGACGAGGAAATCTGACAGGCCGCCACCGCTTCCTTCATACAGCGAAGCTGGTCGGATTCGTCATAAATGCTGAAGGTCGGCTCGATTCCCGCCGCCTGTCCGTACCGGCGCAGTATCCGCACACACAGCGAATGAAAGGTGCTCAGATGGCTGCCCGCCGGCACACCCATCGACAGCACACGCTGACGCATTTCCTGGGCCGCTTTGTTGGTAAACGTAATCGCACAAATCTGTGACGGACGCACCCCGCCGTGAATCAGCATCGCGATCCGGCAGGTAATCACCCGCGTCTTGCCGCTGCCCGGCCCCGCCAAGACCAGCAAAGGCCCTTCCCGATGCAGCACCGCCCGCCGCTGCGACTCCGTCAACCCTTCCAGTATCCTCTCCGAATTCATTCTCTTCCCGCAAACACAGACTGCTCTTCATTTCGAAATGCGCAGTGTACGCCAAAACCTTCTCTCAGGCAAGAGCGGTGTGGGAAAATCACCCCTCCAATCAGGGAGTGCTTTGCGGCTGCTGGTACTGACGGATTTGTTCAAGGAACCATTGTTCCTGCTGCTGAAGTTTTTCAAACAAGTCCGGACGCTCAATCTGAATCCGACCCAGCAAGCTCATCTTGAAAGACGGCGGATATTCCGGATCCTCCATAAATCCCCGAAACGCCGTGTACCGAATCAGGTCCATCGGCGGAAGCCCCAGCCGCTGGGAGGCCTCTTTCCCCAACTCTTCCATATAATAATCATAAATCTGCTGGGCCAGTTTTTCCCGGGCGGAGGCCTCATCATCCTCCCGAATCGCATAGTAAAAATAGGCCTCCTGCAAACGGAACAGAATGGCCTCCGTCGCATCATCAAAGCCAAGCCCCTCCATTTCCTGACGGAAATGCCACTGGACAAACTCCTCAAACGGCTTGAGGTACTCCTCTCGAATCTGCCCCGCATCATCTCTCGGATAAAGTTTTCGGACTTCCTGATAAATCTGCCGGGCTCTTCGCTCGTGTCCCGCCTGATACATCGACATCAGGGCATTTTCCAGAAAGTTCTTATGTCCCCCCCGAACCGCTTTCGGATTGCCCTTTTCCAGCTTCTCATATTTCTCAATAATCGTCCGCCAAATCTGGTCGCAGGCCGTAAACATCTTGGGGTCAGGACGAATAAACAGCGCCGTCTCCCCCTCAGGACCTGTGTAAAGAATCAGATTGCCGCTCCGATACAGCTGCTGAAGGCTGTGAAAAACAATCCGGTCCGTGTTCTTCTCATCAATCCGGTACTGTTCCGGACGAGAGGCTTTCCGAAGCCCCAGAACCGCCCAGTAAATCGCATGCGCTGCAGGATGTTCCCAGTTAATCGGAAGCTGCTCGTTCGGGTCATCAATGGATGTCCGCCCGTACTGCCTGTTAATCTGAACCATCAGCTCCGGGTCCATTTTCCAGGTATTCCGCAGAACCCATGCACGGGCAAATGTGTCAAACTTTGCAAGCCCGGGCTTATCGCGAAATGAATCAATCACTTCAAAAGCGGCGCGAGGAAACTGCCCCGGCTGGCGGCGCAGAGCCAGGAAATTATCCACCAACGTCTCTGTCTTTTGAAATCGTGAATCGGCCTTCGACAGCGATTCAATCAGCGGTGCTACATCCGGATCCGCCAAAATCTCAGAAAGGTTCTTCGGTGCCGCCGCCAGCCGCTCAAACTCTTCATTCGTCTGCTCACCCAATAACGGCCGCATTTCCATCAGGAGCTGCATCTTGTAATATCGATGGCAATCGTCCAGATTATCCCCTATCTTATGCCAAAAAATCCACCCCAAAGACCGATACAGGGAAATATCCTGCGGATTCAGAGGAATTCCCCGGTCCCGAAGCAGTTCATACCCGTTGCGAACCCATTGCCAGCGTTGAGCACATTGCGTATTGGGAATCGCGACCGAGATGTTGTAGGCCATATTCCAGGCGTGAAAATCCCAGACCTTCGCAAACCGCGGCTGCAAAATGGTAATCCATTCCGCCAGCTGTTTGGCGTCAAAAAATTTCCCCTCCTGCTTGAGCCGGTCCGCCCGAATCCAAAGCACATCTACAACCAGCCCGCGGAAGGCCCCCATCGCCACTGTGGCGAAAGCCAAAGATGGCGGAGCATTCTCCAAAGGGTCATTCAGCACCAGACCCATCTCAGAACGCTTTTGATGAATCTTCGGCTGCATCCGCCAAGCCGCAATCAGCAGCCCGGATGCCGCAACAACACAAACCAGAATGATGAGTCTGTTTTTCCAGCGCATTCGAAAGACGATTAAACCGTAATTTTGGCGATTTCCCGCCTCGAGAAAATCCAGATTCCAATCACCAGCAGAAGCACCATTTGCACAGCAAGCGTAATCAGAACCGCTTTCCCCAAAAAGGCCCAGGAAAGAACCTCTCCGGAAACCAAATAATCCGTCGGGCTGTACGGCCCGTCAAAACGCGGAATCGCATAGAGAAACCACCGAATCGTAAATCGGTACACCAACCCCAAAACTGCCCCAAGCCCTTCGATGGATTCCAGAATAAAGCCGTTAATCAAACCCGCAAAAAACACCATCAAACTGAACAAAGCCGCCACCGGAAACGACAGCCACGTGCTCAGCGAAACCCCCAGTGCCGCCAGAAAAACCAGACGAATCGCCATCAGCAGAACAACGCGGAAAAAGTTTACCCCAAATCCCCCGACCTGATAGAGCACCTCCATTTGGTCAAAAATCACCGTGGAAAAATTCCGTTCCGGCGAATTGAAAAAGCCGACGGTAACCGCCCCATCCGCTGCCGCCGCATCCGCGGGGACCGTGAAGGTATGCAGGGTGCGGACGGATTCCGACCGTTCCACCCCGTAAACAGGTGTCTTATATTCCCGCAGACCCGTCCGAAACTGCCGAAAATCCCCCACCCTCCATTCCCCGAAAACCTCCTGATTCGGCGGCTCCGGAGTCGCCTGAAACTTATACCGGACAAACAACACGGAATTGGGGTCCTTCGGCGGAAAAACCGTCTGAAAATCCCATTCCTTCACAGCCGCCACCTCCACGGACTTCTGAGCAATCCGTTCCTGCTCCCAAAGGGTCGCCCGAATCTCCGACATCGGCAGCTCCGGCAGCTGTCGGTTTTTCCGCAGCGTTTCAATTCGTTCCTCCACACGCCTGGAAATTTCCTCCTCCGACATCTGAGGAGCCACGACCCGGCGAGCCGTAAAGAACTCCGTCTGAGCCTTGGCAAGCTGGTCTTCCGGCGCCTTCGAAAAACGCGGAATCGCCGTCGTCAATCCGTAAATCATGCACGAAAACCCCGCCAGCAAAAACAGATTCAGCCCCGCAGCCCCCAAAAACTTCCCCAGGACAATCTGATAGCGGACAATCGGTTTGGTAACCACCAAATCAATCGTTCGTGTCCGCAAATCGGTGTGGAGGGAATAACACGATACGGCAATCGTCAGCACCGAAAGCAGAAATCCAACCAGACTGATGCTGTAGCTGGAGAAACTCTGGAGTCTGCCCAAAAGGGTCCCGTCCCCCGTCAGCATCCAGCTCATAGCCGGCAGAAGCACAAGCAGCAGCAAAATCACGGCTGCCGCAACCTTCATTCGAACGGCCTGAGCAATGGTGTTTTTGGCAATCACCCAGCTATTCCGCATCCCGGCGTTCCTCCGACTCCGGAAGACGGGTCTGTTCCGTCGAACCATCCGGCCCTTTTCGGCCTCCGAGAAGTTTCTTCAGAATATCCTGACGGACCGCTGGTTTAGGTGCCGCAGGCGGTTCTGATGGCTTCTCCGTTTGGACCTCTGATGCACTCTTTTCAACCGGCTTTTCCGTCAGATGTTCAAGAAGCTCTTTTTTGGGGGCAGGCGGCGGTGCTGCTTCCGTCGGTTCGGTTTTCGCACGGTCGGCACTGCTTTCCGAAACCGGCTGGGGCTTCTTGGCAACCAGCTGTTCCAGAACAGCCCGAGAGGGTGACACCGGCTGAGCGGCCAGGAAGCCCTGAATCCCTGTCCCGGGCTTGGCTCCGCTGGTCGGCTGTGTTTCCTGGGCCTTCGTAATGATATTGACAAAAAAAGTCTCCAGTTTGTCCACCGGAGTGGTAATCTTGCACCAGGAACCCTCACGGCGAACCACGGATTCAATCTCCTCCCGGGCCTTCGGAGGCAGCGGCCCGGTCAAAATCTGCAGCTCATCCCGATGCTGCAGAAGTTTCCGAACCGGCCCTTCCACCTGCATTTTCCCCCCGTACATAATCCCAATCCGGTCGCAGACATCCTCCACATCCGCCAGCAAATGACTGCAAAGCAGAATCGTTTTTCCCCGACGCGCCAGTTCCAGCAGCAAGTCTTTAATCTGACGGGTCCCGATAGGGTCCATTCCTGACGTCGGCTCATCCAGAATCAGCAAATCCGGGTCGTTAATCAGGGCCTGCGCCAGCCCAATCCGCCGCATCATCCCTTTCGAATACGTCCCGATGCGCCGACTGCCAAGCCCCGCCAGCCCTACCATCTCCAAAAGCGTGTCAATCCGGCTCTTGCGAACGGGAGCCGGCAGGCCAAATATCCGCCCGTAAAAATCCAGCGTTTCCCGCGCCGTCAGATAGCGGTATAAATAGGACTCCTCCGGAAGATATCCAATCCGGGCGGCAATCGCCGGGTCGGTGCTGCGGCCCCCCAGGACAAAGGCGTGCCCCTTCATCGGATGCAGCAGATTCAGCAGCATCTTGATGGTCGTGGTCTTTCCCGAACCGTTGGGACCCAGAAAACCGTAAATCTCGTTGTAACGAACCTTCAGATTTAAATCGACAACGGCCTTGACCTTCGGACGCCCCCACCAATCCGGAAAGATTTTCGTCAGATTGATCGTTTCAATCGCATAGGAAGAACCGGAAGAATCCATGAGTCCATTGCACCTGAAAAAATTTTGTTTATGCTTCGGGGTTTTCCGCCGCCGGTCCGTGCGGCTCCAGATGTTCTCCGTACCGCACCAGACGGGCACTGTTGAAGATAACCACCAGCGCCCCGACCAAATGCAGAAACGCCGCCAGAATCAGCTTCACCCAGCCGACCATAATCCCCATCATCCCCAGCAGGATAAAAATGATGCCGAACAGCAGATTTTGGTGGATGACCGCCCGCGTTTTCCGCGACAAATGCACCAAAAACGGCAGACGCCGAAGGTCATCGCTCATCAGGGCAATCGAAGCCGAGTTGATGGCCACATCGCTGCCGGCCGCCCCCATCGCAATCCCCAAATCCCCCGCCGCCAGCGCCGGGGCGTCATTGATTCCATCCCCGACCACCGCCACAATATGACCTTCCTTGCGAATCGACTCCACCACCGCCAGCTTGTCCTGCGGCAGGCACTGGGCCTTGTAATCCGTACAGCCCAGCTCCGCACTGACGCGATTGGCCACATCCCGGCGGTCGCCCGTCAGCATCGTTACCCGGCGAATCTTCGCCGCAAACAGCTCCTCCACTGCCTGCCGGGCCTCCGGACGCGTCTTGTCCTGAAGCCCGATCCAACCGATGCACCGATTGTCGCAGGAAACATACAGCGTGCTGAAGCCCTGCTCCTCATGAAGGGCCGGGTCAGCCACCGTATGAATATCAATCCCGTTTTCCGTCAGGAATGTGTCGCGTCCCACCCGCACCAGCGAACCGTTTACCCGGGCCGTCACGCCTTTGCCCGGCGTCTCCTGAAACTCCGTCGCCCGCACAAAACTCACATTGGCCTCCCTGGCCAGATTCAGCACCGCACGGGCCGCCGGGTGTTTGCTCATTTCCTCGGCGGACGCCGCCAGCGACAGCAGTCTCTCCGGCTCCACATCCGCTGCCGGCTCCAGCTTGGTCACATACAGCTGCCCTGTCGTCAGGGTCCCGGTCTTGTCGAACACAACCGCCGTAATCTTGCCGGCGATTTCCAGAAGCGATACATTCTTAATCAGCACTCCCAGACGGGCCGCCGCCGACAGCGCCGCCACCATCGCCGTCGGCGTCGCCATAATAATCGGACACGGACAGGAAATCACCAGAATCGAAATCGTCTTTTCAAAATCCTTCGTGAAAAAGTAAACAATTCCGCTGATCATCAGAATCGTCGGCAGATACCATTTCACATACCGGTCAATCAGCCGCATAATGGGCAGCTGCGTCTTTTCCGCCGCCATAATCAGCTGCTGCACCTTGCCCAGCGTGGTATCCTGTCCGGCCTTGGTCACCTCGATATCCAGCATACCCGTCAGGTTCGTCGTGCCGGCAAACACCTGCATCCCGATGACCTTATCCACCGGCAGCGATTCGCCGGTAATCGTGGCCTCATTGACCGAACTTAACCCCTGCCGAATCACACCGTCCGCCGGAATGTTGTCGCCCGGACGGACCCGAATCAAATTCCCGGGCTTGAGCTGACTGACGTTTACCTCCGTCTCCGTCCCGTCCGGATTGAGCAGAACAGCCGTTGTCGGGGTCAGTTTAATCAGCGATTCAATCGCCGCCCGTGCCCCCAGGGCCGTCCGGGTCTCCATCAGCTCCGCCAGCAGCATAATAAAGGCCACCACACCCGCTTCGAAATACTGTCCGGCGGCCAGCGCCGCCAGAATCGCCAGCGCCACCAGCTCATCCATATGCGTATGGCCTTCCAGCAGACCCCGCACAGCATGAACAATCACCGGCAGCCCCAGCAGCACCGCCCCAATCAGGGCCACCAATTGACTCAAATCTCCCGGCCCGTACAGCCAGCGAACCTGAGCCAGCGAGCCGCTCAGCAGCAGCACGCCGCCGGTAAGCGTCCCCAAAACCGCCAGACTGACCCGCGTCTGCTGACCTGCCGAAGCAACCAACCCTTCATGGGTATGGGAATGCCCCTCGTGAGAGCAGCCCATTTCCTGACATTTAATTCCAAGGTGCTGATGTGCCATGTCCACCTCTGTAAAAGACTATTTCTTTTCTGCCTGTCCTTCTTTAGGCCGAGCAAGGTCCCGATTAATCATCACACGAATTTCCCGCCCTTTGTCGCCGGAGGGCGGCACAAACATTGTCTCATCCACCTTCTGAAGGATTTCCTCAACCGCATCCTGATAGAGTTTCTGCAGCACCAGGGCCGGACGCTTGCGGTATTCCGGCAGCAGACTCTTCAGATAGTCCGCCGCCGCTTTGGCATCCTGTTCTACGCGGGTCCGATACGCCCACGCCTCCGCCAAAATCCCCTGGACGCGTCCGCCCATCTGATGAATCAGTTCCTCCATCTGGTCATCCGTCAGTGTTTCATCCCGAAGTTTGGCCAGCAGCTCCTCCGCCCGAGGGCCGGCCGTATCCGTCAGAAGCTTTTCCTTGTACGCGCGGGCATCCACAATCGCCTGTTCACTCTTATTAATCGCCTGGCTGGATGCCTGAAACGCATCATCCACCTGAAGCGGCCAGTTCGTCCGATTGATCCGCACATCATCAACCTGAATTCCGCTCTCAATCGCATCCAGCTTATCCTGCAAAACCCGCCGAACCCGCTCCGAAATCCCCGTTGAACTGGTCAGCGCCTCGTCCAGACTGTAGCGTACCATCGTGGAAACCACCGCATCCGAGGTCAGACTCTCAATCAGCGGATTGACCGTTCTGGCAGCCACCTCCATAAAGGATTCGCCCGGCTTTCGATTGGGAATATACACATTCTCAAAAAAACGCACCGGAGACCCGATGGAATACGTCACCGTCCACTTGGAATGCACAATGTTGTAATCCGAGCCCTTCAGCTGCGTAATCGGCTCGTTGCGGGTCAAACAATATCCGTCCTGAGTGGGATTGAGCCCTCCGTAAGCCGCTTTCTTTCCGCCGGCCAGTTTTTCCTGCTCGGTCTCAAAATACCAGAACGAATCGATCGGCAGACTGCGAATCTCTTTAACAGGTATCCGAATAATTTCGCTGATGGGCTCCGGAAACGTCCAATGATATCCCGGCTGCTTGATGCGTTCTTCCCCCTGCCCCTGAACTTTGCCGAAAATCAGCACAAGGGCCTGTTCATTGGGCTCCACACTGAAAAAGCCGCTGGCCAAAAACAAAATCACAACCGCGGCCATGATGAGTTTCAGAATCAGAAAACTCAGCCGCAGCGCATCCGCCAGTGATTTCTGCCCGGGCTGGAGCGATTCCGGCTCCGCCGGAATCTGCTGTCCGCTGTTGTTAGGTATAGGTTCGTTCATATCGATTTGACGCCCTCCGGTCAGGGTTGTTTGGGTTCCAGACTCGGCCGCTTTTTCAGCAGCGAGAACGGTTCCACATCCGTCCCAAGCACCAGCGTGGTCCGTTCTTTGAGAATCTTCTTGAGCGACTCCAGATCACGAAGGAACATCGCCAGCTCCGGATCGGCTTCCAGTTCCTTATAATACCGGGCCGCCTCCGCATCCCCCGCTCCGCGAATCGCCTGTGCTCGACTCTCCGCCACCGCCAGCAGCTCTTTCTGCTTGGCTTCTGCATCACTGCGAATCCGGTCGGCTTCCGCATTGCCCGCCGCCACAATCGTATCCGTTTTGACCTTCCGGTCCGCCTTCATCCGTTCAAACACATCCTGCGTCACCTTTTCCGGAACCATCAGACGCTTGATGCCCGCCAGACGCACATCCACCCCGTAGTTGGCCGCCGCCTGCTGCTGCAGGGCCGCCGTAATCTCTTGCTCAATCTCTTCAAAACGAAGCTTTGCCGGGTCTGTGTTCACAAAATCACTGAACTCATGCTTGCCCACAACCGTATTGGCCGCATTCTGCAGCTGCACACGCAGCTTCTCTTCGGCTCCGGCAATATCCTGTACGCTTGTCAGAAACCGAAGCGGGTCTCCAATCCGCCAAATCAGATAGCTGACAATGATAATCGGCTCTCCGCCGGCCGTAGCCGTCTCCTGCATCTGAACCTCCAGCAGCCGGCTGCGCGAATCAAACCGATGCACCCGATGAATCGGAACCGGCCAGCGAAAATACAAACCCGGCTCCGTAATCGAACGCACCGGATTGCCGAAACACGTCACCAGAGCACTTTCCGTCTGACGAACCTGGAACGTAAACGCCACAAACCCAAGGACCGTCAGAATCACCAGCAGAAACACAATACCCCATACATTCTTCATAGATGATTCCCTATTTCTTCAAAACAGAATCCAGATTCATCTCATACAGGCCGGTCGCCATCTTGTCCTCCAGGTTCAAAATATAAATCTCCTGATCCTCCGGACCGGCAACCACAACATACTTCCGAATGGAAGGCAGCGACTCTTCCAGAATCTGCAGACGGCGGAACCGCTGAAAGAGTTCCCCGCCGGCCTGATTGGCCTTCACCTGACCGGCAAAACGAAGCCCTTCCCCTTTGGCCCTTGCCACCCGCTCAAACGCATAGGCCTCCGCCTGCCGCAGCGTCGAAAACAGCTTCCCCTGCGCTTGGTGAACCATCGCTTCCATCTGTTCAACCAGCTGTTCGGCCTGTGCCGAATCAGACGCCTGATTCGCCTTGGAAAGCTGCCGAACCAGTCCGTACAGTGCATCGGCCTTCTCAATCGAGCCGGCTAATTCCGTCAGCGTTTTGTTGTGCTCGGCCTGAGCCGTAAGAATCGTCGCCTGCTGCTTCTGAACCGCCGCAACAACTTCCTGGTAGTTGGGAGCCACTTCAGGCGGCGGATGAACGCCTACCATCCCGACAAACACAATCTCCACCCCCAATTTTGCCGCATCCGCCGCTTCCTGCATCCGCTGATGAAGAATCCGGCAGGCGTTTTCCTGCCCGGCCCCCAGCAGACTTTTCTGGCGGTCGGACTGACTCAGGTCCTCATCCGGCTCAATCTTAGCGCTGGCCGCAAACCGGGCCAGTTCCCGATAACATAACGCCTCCAGCAGAACCTCCGCATCCTGATGGTTATACAAATATTGATGCAGGTCCCGAATTTTGTAATGAACCGGCACATCGACAATAATATAACTGACGGGAGCCGCCCCTTTCTCCCCGCGGCCGGCTTGTCGGCGGGTTTCCACCGCTACCAGCAGTTTGAACTCCTCCTTATAATGTTTCTGACCCCACAAAAACGGCTTGGCAATATCCTCCGGAGTCGGAACATACCCCACATGCAGCACGCGAATCCTCTCCATCGGATAAACATAGGCCCGCTCGAACGGCCAGGGCCATTTCCACGACCAGCCCGGACCAACCTGACGCCCGCCGTCTTCGGGATCGGCCGAACCGAAATGTTCAATCACCGCCCCCTCCCCCGGCCCTACAATCACCACACAGCTGAACAGATAAATCGCCAGCAAAAGAAACAAAAGAAGAGGCACAATCGCTTTTTCAAGCAGCTTATAAAACCAGGTCTGAGAAACCTTAAATCCAAACTGATAATCCAGTGTACTGGCTACCGTATGAAGGATTCCGCCGGGTTCATTGATTAACCCCAGCAGCCGACTGTCAAAACACGCCCGGCTGTATTGGCCCGCCAGCCGCGGACGGTATAAATCAAAAATAGCGGTAATGATGGTTTCACAGCCCAGCACAATCAGCAGAATCGGAACAAACCAATTGAGAACAAGCAGGCCCAACTGGTACTTGTACTGGGCAAAGGCCAGCGAAACGGCCGCTGCAAAACCAAGAATGGACGTCATCAGCAGACTGCTTCCGCTCGCCCGAAGCGGACGCCAAATCAGCGTAGCACTCAGACCCGTAGCATATCGGCTGATTAAAAAACTGAAAAACGACAGCAAAACCAGAATCGCCGCCCCCAAAAGCGGCGAGCGAAGCGTATACTCTTTTGCAGGTCCGGAAACGAATCGAATCAACAAAAACCCCATTACAATCTGTCCGATTGCAACGAGAACCCCCCAAATGGGCAGCAGCCATTTTTCGACCCATTCCAGACGCTTCTGGGCCGCGGCAAAAAGGTCCAGCCGGCCTTCCGAACCCTCAAAAATGGTTTGTTTTTCACGAGCCCTTTTCAGTTCCGCCAGGTCCAGTTTCTCCTGTTCAGCCCGGTGCCGATGATAAAACTGAATCAGCAGAACCAGCCAAATCAGAAAACTCCCTAAAACCTGCCAGGAGAGAATATATAAAGTAGGACTCGATAGAATCGCCCCCAATACAAGCACAGACACAAAGAAAATCAGACTCAGAATCAGTCCAAATAAGGACACATAAAACGCTCTCTGAGACGAATCTGCCATAATCCTGATTCCTAAAAACTAAAAGCTCGTTCTTGAACAATATCTGATGTAATATGTATATATAGTAAATTTACCCGATTACGCAACAGGAGGGTTTACAAAAAAAGGGTTTTCGGTAAAAAGGTAGAAAAAGTGAACCAATACTCATAATCAAGGTCCGCCTGTGTTAGGAAAACTGTTTACAATAGCCAAAAATACGACGTTTGAAACCCTTCGTCAGCCGATTTACATCATCATTATTATCTGTGCCCTTCTTTTGCTCCTTCTGGCACCGGCCATCAGCATGTACACGCTGGATGAAGACGTCAAACTCCTGCGAGAATTGGCTTTTTCTACGCTCTTCCTGGCCGGTTTGTTCATTTCCGTTTTCTCCGCCGGCGGAGCCGTTACGGAAGAAATCGAAACCGGGACCATCACCACCGTGCTTTCAAAGCCGATTCCCCGCCCGCTTTTTTTAATTGGGAAATTCGCCGGCCTTGCTTTTGCGGCCGCCCTGGCACACTATTTCCTTTCTATAGCAATGCTTATGGCAATTCGTCACGGAGTACTCGAACGGGCCTCCGATGAACCGGACTGGGTCGTCATTACGGCCGCTGCGGTTGTTTTGCTCCTGACTGTCTTTATAAGTGCCTTACTCAACTACTTTTATGAATGGCATTTTCCCTCAACCGCCGTAGTCCTCGGAACCATCCTCGGTTCAGCGGGCCTCTTGTTTCTGGCTTTTGTAGACCGAAATTGGAAAGTAAACCCTTCCCAAAACGGTTTTCACCTCTTTGACATCAATGCATCGATTCTGCTGCTGTTTGCTGTGTTAATCACTGTTGCCTTAGCCGTTCTGTTTTCCACACGGCTGAACATCATCCTGACTTTATTAAGCTGTGTCGGCGTGTTTTTGTTGGGCTTAATCACAGACTGGCTTTTTGGGCGGCTCGCGGACAAGTTTCTTTGGGCCAAAATTGGATATATCCTTGTCCCCAATTTCCAAGTCTTTTGGGTCAGCGATGCCATTTATGAAAACAAACAAGTCCCCGCAGATTACCTTTTGATGGGACTTTATTATGCCGTCTTATATATTTCCGCCATCCTTTTTATCGCAATCGCCCTGTTTCAAAATAGGCAGGTCGGACAAAACAGACAATATTAAGACACCTTCTTCGGCTCACCCAAATCAATTATCATCGCTGTTTCGTCACAATGATCCTGTTTCGGACAGCGGGCGCAATCGCTCCAAACTTTCATCGGCAGCGTCTTTTTATCTACACGGCGAAAGCCCACTTTCTCAAAGAAAACCGGTTCCATCGTCAGCGTAAAGACCTGCGTTATTCCCAGCCGACGGGCTTCTTCGAGACATCGATTGACAAGGGCCCGCCCGATTCCCTTCCCAAAATACCCCTTATCAACCGCCAAAGACTGAATCTCAGCCAGATTCGACCAGATTACCTTCAGCGCGCAGCAGCCCACAACCGTTCCGTTCGCTTCAGCCACCTGAAAAACCTGGAGATTTTCATAAATATCCGCCAACGAACGAAACAGCATCCGGTCCAGCTCTGCATAGCAGCTGATTAAGGCATGAATCGCCGGAACATCCTGAACTCGTGCATTTCGTATTTGCATAGCGGCTACTATACTCCCCCATAAACAAACAGGCAAGAGCGTTCCTGAAAGAGTGGTTTTCCACTTGTTTCCTGCTATAATGAGGGTACGAAATGGAACCGGCGGTTGTTTTTACATTTGCAGCGTATTTCATTGTCCTGCTGGCTGTCGGATTGTTTTTTTACAAGCGTTCCGCAGCCGCGGAGGAATATTGGCTCGGCGGACGAGCCATGGGGGCTTGGGTAACCGCCTTTTCCGCTCAGGCATCCGACATGAGCGGCTGGCTTCTGATGGGGCTGCCGGGAGCGGTCTATCTGGGAGGCCTTCAGGAGGCCTGGATTGCCGCAGGACTTCTTGCCGGCACTGTCTTAAACTGGTATCTGCTCGCCCCTCGCCTGCGAATCTTTACCCAACAGACCAACGCTCTCACTTTGCCCTCTTTTCTCGAGCAAAGATTCGTCGATCCCTCCGGCTTACTTCGACTTGTATCCGCCGCAATTATTCTGCTCTTTTTCACGCTGTATGCGGCCTCCGGACTGGTAGCAACCAGTAAACTCTTCGAATCCACCTTTTCCATTTCTTATCCTGTGTCGGTCCTTCTCGGCGGTTCAATTATTATCCTCTATACCTTTCTGGGGGGGTTCAAGGCCGTCTGCTGGACGGACCTCCTGCAGGGAGCCCTGATGATTTTTGCCGTCGTTGTTGTCCCTCTTATGGCTGTCTGGAAAACCGACACGATTGACTGGACGGCTCTGTTTCGCTGCGTTCCGGAAGAAAAATCGAGCGGCCTGTTTTTTTTCTCCGTCCTCTCCGCATTGTCGTGGGGCCTCGGATATTTCGGCCAGCCCCACATCCTCGCACGCTTTATGGCCGTCAAGTCCCTGCGGCATCTTCACCAATCCGCCTTCATCGGCTCCCTTTGGGCGGCTGCGGCGCTGGCCGGTGCCCTCGCAATCGGACAGATTGGTGCCCCCATGTTCCCCGGTCTTTCCGGAGGAGAAGAAGAAAAAATCTTCATTTACCTAATCCGGACGATCTGCTCTCCATGGCTTACAGGAATTATGCTTTCCGCTATCCTGTCAGCCATTATGTCCACCATCGATTCTCAGCTTCTCGTATCCGCCTCCGCCTTAACGGAAGACCTTTACCGCAAAACAATTCAGACCGGCGCCTCGGAAAAAACCGCCATCCTGGTAAGCCGACTGGGCGTGCTCGGAATCTCTGCAACAGCTCTTCTGCTGGCCCTGAATCCAAGGGATACCATCCTGAAAATTGTGGCGTATGCCTGGGGCGGGCTGGGAGCAGCATTCGGACCGGTCCTTTTGGCGGCCCTTTTTTCCCGCAAAACAACCTGGTACTCCGCATTGGCCGGAATGCTCGCAGGGACCCTTACGCTGATTCTCTGGAAACAACTGGGACTTAGTCATTGGCTCTACGAACTGGCCCCCGGATTTGCCGCCAACACTGCCGTGCTGATGACAATCAATTCCCTTTTTCCTCAGACAGATGCGGCGATTTTACAGAATTTTGAAACAGCTATTCGGCAGGTTCGGCAGACGGGACAATAAGAAAAAAAAACAGGGAGGACGGCGCATTTCTCGAACTGGTTGTGGGCCGCGCTCCCTGATGCCTTGTGCCGGTAAATGCACCTTACCGCGGATGGTGCATAGGCGTTAAACCGTCATCTTTGCACAGGCAACACTTATACAATAAAAAATCTGTCCTCGTTTGTCAAGGAAATTCTGTCTAAAGAAACAAAAAAGCCCCGTGAGTACGGGGCGAAAAACCCAAAAAAAGAGGTTCTATTCGACCTTCACCAACACATCCAGCGTCCTAGTACCCCATTTCTTCGCCCGCTCATGCGAGGCGAAGAAGATGTCCAGACGGTTCCCCTTAATCAACCGACCGCGGTCTTTGACTTCAACGGGTTTATTGCCGTTGTATCCGGGGATAATCATCTCCGTTCCAAATGAATACCGCTTGTCGGCTGCCACAAAAACATCCCCCGGTCGAATCCGGTGATTGCAGGCCGTAATCCCGTCCGCATGTCTGCCGCAGCATTTTCGACACGGACAATAGGCCGTCACCTTCATCCGTACTACACGCCATTCCTCTTTACGCTGCTGGGGGACAACAGGGGCTTCGGCGGAAGCAGAAGCAAAGGACCTCTCCGCCAAACCCTGCCCGACGCTTCGCAGCATCGCAAGGAGTTCTTTATCCGAAGGAACGGCCGGCAGAACCTGTTCATCGGCAAACTCCTGAACAGAACCATCCGGCTGTACCGGAGACCAGGCACTGTACAGCGAAACAACCTTTCGTCCCTGAAGATTATAATGATGAACACACACCCCCAGCAGCACCGCCATCAGAAGACTGGACAGCAGCGCCGCTTCATACCCGCCGTGAGTCGGACGGCTGTAGCAAGAAGATTTCTCCCACTTTGCCAATCTTTGGACCTTTCCAAACGAACCAACTTTGAGGCTTTCCCGCCGAACCGCTCGGCTGAAACCTCAAAAAAATTCACCTTGCCTTCTATCCCTCGCCTTGTCTGAAAAGGCCTTCCGTGGCAGAAATACTTTCGATTTCCAAATGGAGTTCAAATTGAGAAGTCAAATAGATGTTACGGCTAAATATACGGAGTATAACCCTTTAAGTCAAGGCAAAAAATACTCCTTCCGTCCGATAATAAAATCAAAACAGAGTCCTGAATACCGTTTTTGGGAGAAAACTTTGCCTATTTTAACGTCCGTTTTCTCGGCGTGTTTTTTAGCGGCTTTTCCTTCTGCCTCAGGCCGGACAAGGGAGCCGCAGGCATCCATGCCCGCGACTCAAAACCTCAAAACTTACTTTACAAAACACACGCAACGAGAGCAATCGTTTTTCCCGCCGCCACCTCTTGCTGAAGGGCCTCTAAAAAAAATGAACATCCGATAAACTTCGATTTTCCAGAGACTTCTGCAAAAAAATTTCCTTCCTTTCCTCCCCATCATTTTTTCTGCAGAATATTACAGAAACCTTGTGAAATCTTTTGCCCCTGCCGGAAAGCTCGTTATAATTTCTCTCGGATGGAAAATTACTGTTTGCATTTGGAGAGAGAAAGGGCCTCGACCATGATTTTCTATTTTCTGTGGTTTTTCCTGACCACCCCTGCCGTTCAAAAAGCTTCATCAAATCTTTCAACTGCAACCGCTGTCAACTACGGTCAGGCCGAGATTGCTCAGGTGCTTGAAGTTTTTCCGGATTTTCATCTGCTTTGCAACATTCGAAATTATCCGCCTGTCGTGGGAGAACAAATGCCTGTGTATATCCGGGGTCTTCAGCCCGGCGGCACGCAGGCCGATGCCAAAGTCCAGACCTATCTTCAAACCCTTCTGTGCAAACAGCCCCGGGACCCCAACCAGGTTATCCTGCTCAAAAATATTCAGCGGGGACAATCGTTTTGTCTGATTGCGGATTTGGAAATCAACGGCCGGGATGTCGGTGACTTTCTCGTTCAGCAGGGACTGGTCGAACGCATCCTGAAAGCCCCTGCTGCTGAGAAGACAGCCGGCCCAGCGCCGGAAACTCCCGCAGCCCCCTCGATGGTCCTTCAGCCGATTGCTCCGGTTTCCTCTCCGATTAAAACAAGCCCTCAACCCTCGCAGGGCTATATCGCTTCCAAAGGCAGCCGAATCTTTCATCGGGTCGGCTGTCCCCACGCCGCCCGCATTACCGAAGAACAGCGAATTCTCTTCCGCACACGGGACGAGGCCGCCTCCGGACGCAGGCCCTGCAAAACCTGCAATCCCTGATTAACTGATAATTCCTTTCACATACTCGATGGTTTCCCGCTGGGCGGGATTCTCAAACATCCGAGCCGCCGGGCCGTGCTCCACCAGCCGCCCGCAGTAAAAAAACGCGGCATAATCCGCCAGCCGACGGGCCTGACGGAGAATATGCGTGACAATCACAATCGTATAATCCTTCTTCAATTCCAGAAAACACTCCTCAATCCGCCGGCTGGACATCGGGTCCAGCGCCGACGTCGGCTCATCCGCCAGTATAATCTCCGGCTCCACCGCCAGCCCCCGAGCCAGACACAGCCGCTGCTGCTGCCCAATCGAAATCCGCGACGCCGGCTGACCGAGCCGGTCTTTGACCTCCTCCCAGAGCCCCACCTGCCGCAGACGAAACTCCACAATCTCATCCAGTTTCCGGCGGTCATTCAGACCGTGAATCCGCGGGCCGTACGCCACATTCTCATAAATCGACATCGGCAAAGGCCGAGGGGTTTGCGAAAGCAGCCCCATCTTTTTCCGAATCGCCGTCACCTCTGCCGTCGGGCTGTAAATATCTTCGCCGTCCACCAGCACCCGCCCGGTCACCCGCGCCCCTTCCGCCAGCTCCACCATTCGGTTCAGCGATTTCAGGAAGGTCGTCTTGCCGCAGCCGGACGGCCCGATGACGGCAATAATCTGCCGGCCCGGCAGTTCGATGGAAACATCCCAAAGCGAATGGTCCGACCCGTAATACACATTCAGATTTTCCACGCGGATATGGGGCTGATTCATTTTGACCTCACGGAATCATATGTCGTGTCAGCCGGCGTCCCAGCCGACGCGAAAGAAGGCTGGTCGTCAGCACAACAATCGTCAAAATCAGCGCCGCCGCATACGCCCGGTCCTGAACCTGCGGAAACGGCGTGCCCAGCTGGAAAAAAATCGCCAGCGGCAGCGTCGCCGCCGGACGCGTCAGCGACTGAGGAATCTGGTCGCTGTAGCCGGCCGTAAACAGCACTGACGCCGCATCGCCGATCCCCCGCCCGAAGGCAATCAGAACCGCCGTCAAAATCCCCGCCGAGGCCTGCCGAAGCACCACCCGGACGGCCGTCTGCAGACGCGTCGCTCCCAGTGCATAAGATGACTCCAGCAAATCGGAAGGAATCATCCGAACCACCTCGTCCATTGCCCGGCACAGGATTGGAAGCACAAACAGCGAGACGGTGAGAATCCCCCCCAGCAGAGAAGCCCGCAGTCCGACGGCCAGCATCAGAAGAAACCCGAACGCCCCAAACACAATTGAAGGCACTCCCCAGAGCACATCCAGCAGAAAACGAATCACCGCCGCCGTGCGGCTTCCGCGCCGGCAGAACACATTCAGATAAAGCACCACGGGCACCGCCGCTGCAAAGGCCAGCCCCGTCGCCCCGCCGGCGATATAAAAAGACCCCACAATCGCATTCAAAATGCCCCCCTCCCTGCCCAGATAAAATCCTCCTTTGGGGGTTTGTGTGAGCATTGACCAGCTCATCGCCCGAATTCCCCGCACAAGAATCGTCAGCATAATCAGCCCCAGCACGCCCACAATCAAAAGCGTCGCCGCCTTCATCAGCCCCTTCATGACCGCCTCTTCCACCCGCCGTCTGTCCATACTCCGCCTCGCTACTGAATTTCTTTTTGAATCCGCATCAGCACCAGTTTGGCCAGCACGTTAAACACCAGAACAATCCCCAGCAGAATCAGACACGCCAGCATCATCGCCGAATCATACAGCGGAATCGACATCATCTCGCCGTAATTGTTGGCAATCAGCGCCGGCAGCGGATAGGCCGCATCGAGAAACCCCGTCGGCGAACGCACCGCATTTCCCGCCACCATCAGCACCGCCATCGTTTCCCCGAACGCACGCGAAAGCCCCAGAACAATCGCCGCCAGCACCCCGCCGAAGGCCTTCCGCAGAACGACCTTCTTAATCGTCTGCCACTGGGTCGCCCCCAGCGAAAGCGACGCCTCCCGAATCTCCTGCGGCACCGCCCGCAAAATCTCCACCGTCATATGAATAATCACCGGAAAAATCATCACCGCCAGCACAATTCCCGCCGACAGCACGCAGTACCCGCTCGTTGAATACCCAAACCAGCCGGCGGCACGCTTGACCCACGGCACCACAACCAGTACCCCCCAGACTCCATACACCACCGAAGGAATCCCCGCCAGCAGGTCTATCAGCGGACGCACCCCTTCGCGAACGGCTCGCGGGGCATACTCCGCCAGATAAATCGCCGTCAAAAGACACAGCGGGACCGCCAGAATCATCGCCGTCCCCGTCACCCACAAAGACCCCATAATAAACGGCAGAAACCCAAACTGCCCGCGCAAAGGATACCATTCGGACGAAAACAGAAGCGATGAAAAAGACCGATTCTTTAAAATCGGCACAGACTTCCAAAAAAGGCCCGCCGCAATCACAACCACAAGCAGACCGGAAAGCCGGGCCAAGACCCCCATCAGGCCGGCGGCGGTCCTGTCATACAGCAGTGAGCGTTTTGTCCGATTCGGCAGCCCCATTCACCGGCCTCATCGGGTGAGCTTTTCCAGTTCCTTCATCGCCGCCTCTTTCGAAAGCGGCACATATCCGGCCTCGTCCGCAAACGCCTGCCCATCCCGAAGAATCCATTCCAGAAAAGCCAGCACTTCCGGCCGGGCGGGCCTGCCCTTCGAAACCAGATACAGCAAACGGGCCGGCGGCGAAGGATACCGTCCCTGGCCAATCGCACCGGTTATTTCATCACGGTCGCCGTAGAACGATTCCTCCGGGTCAATCCGGCCGTTTTCGTTCAAATCCAGCGGCACAATCATCAGCCCGTCCATCGGTTTCTTCGCGGCCGCATCATAGGCATAATTAACATTGTTGTACCCAATCCCCAGCGGGTCTTTTCGCACAGCCTCCGCAAGTCCCGGGTCCCCAAAGACCCCGATTCCCTGCAAATCCTCCTGATTTTTTCCCAAATACTTCGCCCAGGTCTCCGCCGCCCCGCAGGCATCGGAACGGGTGTACACATGAATCGGTTCGTTCAGCGAAAATCCGGACAGCTGCCCCCATGTTTTCAATCGCCCGGTTATCCACAAATCGATGCATTCCTGCCGCGTCAATCCCCGGCTCAAAAGCGTCTGTGCGGCCGGATGATTCCGATTGGCCACGGCCACGACGGCATCTTTTACTACCGCCAGCGGCCAGGCCCCCTTCTCCAGCTCAGAATTGTGAATCTCCCTCGAGAGCATCCCCAAATCCGCCGCTCCCGACAGACAATCCGCCATCCCTTTGCCGGCCCCTCCTGCAGAAATATCAATCCGCACGCCCGGGTGAATCTTGCGAAACTCCTCCGCCCACCGCACCGCCATCGGATACAGGGCCCACGCCCCGGAAATCGAGATGGTCCCGTTCAATTCCCCTTCCGAAGAGTCCCCCGTTCTTTTCCCGCAGCCCGAGGAAACAAACACCCCCGCCAAACACAGTCCTAACACAATTCGTTTCATACTCCGTCTCCTTATCAAGCCAAATCCGCTAACGTTAAACGCTCCAGACGCTCCGCGATGAAATCCCGAATTTCCTTGCAGACCGCCAGCATTTTGGGCTCCTTGCTCAGCGGCGTATTGGCAAAGAAATACTTGCTGACCGATTCCGTCGGAGCCAGCGGCCCGTCCATCAGCCGTACAATCTCCGCAATCGTAATTTCTTTGGCCGGCCGCATCAGTCGATACCCTCCGTTTGTGCCCCGACGCGTCTGAAGATACCGATTCTGCCGCAGCGTCATAAAAAGAAACTCCAAGTACTTTTTGGGAATCTCAAAATGCCGACAGATCTCCTCTATCTTTACAAAAGCCCCTTCCGGCTGCCGAGCCAGGTAAATCAGCGCTAATATCGTATATTCACTTTTCGTGGTTAGTCTCATTATTATATCTTCATTGTCCGGAATGTTCTATCTTGTCTTTCAAGTCTATAGACAAGATAGACAATTAAGCCGCATTTGTCAAGCATTTTCTGAAGATTCATCAATCTGAGTGTCATATTGGTTTTTCTTGACCTTGTTCCTCTTTACCGTTTTAATAGCTCCTGTTTGGTTACGACTACTTTTTTAGGAAAGGAAAAATACAATGAAAATCTCCTCGAGAGCAAAAGCGGTCGCACCTTCGGCCACTCTTGCCGTCACATCGCGAGCCAAAGAAATGAAAGCCCAAGGTCTGGATGTCCTCAGTTTCGGTGCAGGAGAACCGGACTTTGATACCCCACAATTCATTAAAGATGCGGCTGTCGAATCCCTCAAAAAAGGACAAACCAAATACACCCCTGCCGCAGGCATTATGGAGCTGCGCAAGGCAATCGCAGACAAACTGCTGAAAGAAAACAACTTACAGTACACACCGGAGCAGATTATAGTCAATCTCGGCGCTAAACATTCCGTCTATATGGCTATGCAGGCCGTTTTAGACCCCGGCGATGAAGTGCTCCTGCCGGCCCCATATTGGGTCACCTATCCGGAAGCGATTCAGCTGGCCGGCGCCAAACCCGTCATCCTCGAAACCACCGCCAAAACCGAATACAAAATCACCCCCTCCCAGCTGAAATCCGCCATTACCCCCAAAACAGCGATGCTGGTCCTTAACTCTCCGAACAATCCCGGCGGATTTTGCTATACACCGGACGAACTGAAGGCCCTTGCCAAAGTCCTCGAGGGAACAAATGTAATCGTCCTGTCCGATGAGATTTATGAACGTTTGGTCTATGGAAATATGCGATTTGTCAGCTTCGCTTCGCTCAGTCAGGACGCCTACAATCGAACTCTGACCATCAACGGGTTAAGCAAATCCTTCTCGATGACCGGCTGGCGTCTGGGCTATACGGCAGGACCGCTGGATGTCATCAAGGCCATGTCGCGTCTGCAGGACCATATGACCTCCAACGCCGTCACCTTTACGCAATATGCCGCCGTTGCCGCCCTCAAAGATACCTCAGGAGTCGTCGAGAAAATGCGGCAGGAGTTTGAAAAACGGGGAAAACTGATGACCGAACGGCTCAATGCAATCCCCGGTGTGCACTGCGTACCGGCTCAGGGGGCCTTCTATTGCTTCCCGGACGTCTCGGCTCATTACGGTCGTACCATCGGCGGAATGCTTATCAAAGACAGTATGGACTTCGCCAAGGCGCTTCTTGAGCAAAAATTGGTTGCCGTCGTTCCGGGAGGGCCCTTTGGAGCGCCGAAAAATATACGGCTCAGCTTTGCCTGTTCACTGGAACAGATTGAAAAAGGAATTGACCGGATTCGGGAATGGCTTTCATAAAGGAAATCCGTCCCATTCTATCGATAGAGTCAGAACAACTTGATCAAACTGCACAGCCCCTCTGGATGCGTTTCTGGATAACCGCCGTTGTGCTGGTTGGGCTGGCGGTGTTCGGCATCTACAGCGCTACCCATATGGTGGCCGCAGGCGATACCTGGGTCGCACTGGCTTGCGGAAGACACTTTGCCGAACACGGTGTCGATACCGTCGAACCCTTCAGTTTCAATTCCCATCCGGCAGGCCCGACGGCGGAAGACATCCAAAAATGGCCGCGCTGGGCTCAAATCCTCTGCAAACCCTTTTCTCTCGAAACCATCCAAAAATGGCACCCAACCGGATGGATTAACCAAAACTGGCTCACCCACCTGCTTTTTTATAAATTGGTGACCTTTTCCGCTCCCCCCGACACATATGAATACAACCGGCTGGTGTACTGGAAATTCGCTCTGTACATCCTGACGGCCTTTGCCGTTTACGGCGTAAGCCGGGTTTTAGGCGTCGGCCCTGCCCTGTCTCTTTTGGCCGCCTGTTTCGGTTTGGTCGTCGGACGAACCTTTTTCGATATTCGACCGGCAGGATTTTCAAACTTCCTAACCCCCGTCTTCTTCCTCATTCTTGCCCTCTCCGTCTATCGCAATATCCATTTCATCTGGCTGCTGGTTCCTTTGGTGGTCTTCTGGGCCAACGTCCACGGCGGGTATATTTACGTCTCTGTCATGCTCGTACCGTTCCTCGGAATCCACCTGCTGGGAGCCCTGCCGAAAAAATGGAGCTTTGCACTCGGACTAATCGGCCTCTGGTGGGTTCTTTACCTGCTCAGCCACCAGTTTCTGACGCATGAGGACTACGCCCTCATCGCCGGTGTCAATCGTCTGACTCCGCAGACACCCTCCTTTTTCCGGAATGGGTATGTCGTCTTTCTGTTTATTCTGTCCCTCCTTGGAATAGGAACACTTTTTCTGCCTCCTTCCTTTAAAGGGGCCTTTTACCTGTTTTTCACCATCGGTACGCTGGCGGTCTTTTTTATCCTGTTTCTGCGAATGCAGATTCAGATTCCGTACGACCGAATCGCCCCCGCTTACCACGAACGTTTTCGCTTTTTCATCCAGTCCTCTCAAGGGCGATATGGTTTTGTCTTCCTAACCGGCATCCTGTTTGTCTGGCTGACCGCTTGGAAGAAGAACCTTTTGGTTCTCCTTCCTGCCGCACAAATTGCAGAAACCGCCGCAGCGGCTGCTGTTTCCTTTCTTGCCATGCTGCTGCTGAACCCGTTCCGCTTGACCAACCTTACCCACACCTTCGAAATCAGCATCAGCAAACACGCCGAATCCTGGCGGCAGGTCAACGAATGGCGTCCGGCCTTCGACTGGCTGGACAAGACCCGCACCACCCCCAATCCGGTCGGCGAGGAAGAGGCCTTTGCCGTTCTCTGTATCCTGACAGCAATTGTCTTCCTAATCTGGCTGGCCGTGTATTTCTTCCGCCCTCGCCAACCCAGTGTCTCAAAAACCCAATCCAAATCCTCCCGAATGCCGGAACCGGTCGAAATCCTCAAGATTGACCTGGCACTCTGGACATTGGCGGCACTGACCCTGTATATGGCCGTCCAGTCCCGCCGTTTTATTGCCGTAGCTGGTTCGGGCGTCTGCCCCTTCGTCGCCCATTTGCTCTCTCAAATCGGACGAAAAATCGGCGCACTTTCCAAAGAGAAAAATCTTTGGACCGTTTTGAAACAGCCGAAAATCCAGACGGCAGGATGGGCGGCCCTCACCTTCATTCTGATTGGACTGATGCTCTATTGGGGGCTTCTGTATAAGCGAATTTACCTCGACCCCTGGCCCAATGACCCTGTCCGCAACTCCCTGTTTATGCGGATGACGGCGTCCAACGTCAAGCCCTTTGAAGTCTGCGATTTCATCAACGGCAATCACCTTCAGGGACGAATGTTTAATTACTGGACCGAAGGCGGCGCCCTGGCGTTCGGCCAAAACCCTGATGAGAAAACCGGCCGCATCCCCCTGCAGCTTTTTATGGACGGCCGGGCTCAGGCGGCTTACAACCACGACAAATACGAATATTGGCAGCTCATTTTTTCCGGCGGTCCGGAAGCCGTCAAAAGCGGCGGTCAAAAGCTCAACTACGCCTCCATCGGCGAATGGATCAGCCGCGAATTGCGGAAAAACAACGTCTGGATTATCTCCATGCCGACCCATCAGGCCTCGACTGTTTTTATGCAGGCGATCCTTCGTTCCCCCGACTGGAAAATCGTTTACCTGGACACATGCCAACAGCTCGTGGCCGACCTCCAAACCCCTCAGGGCAAAGAGCTGGCCGAAGCCATTCTGGCCCAAAAGGCCTTCTTCCCCGACGAGCTATCCAGACACTTAAGTACCGCGATGCTGATTTTAGAGACCCAAAACGCCTCTTTCCTGACGCAAATGACTGAACACGCCGCACAGGCCTTTCGGATGCGTCCTTGTGCCTCTTCCTATATGGTGCTTCAAAATGCAATGCAGTGGCCGCCGTTCCGGGAGCAGGGCAGACAAATCATCAAAGACTTCTTTGAAGACATCTGCCGCCGTCGAGATGAACTGAAAAACCAGTCCGGCTCCGCAGAACTCCTGACCGTCGCCGGCTTCGCTGCGGATTATCTGGCCAAATCAGAACCGGAACAACGAAACCGTTACCGTCAATTCCAGCAGGAATTTCGACTGGAAGCAGACCGATTGATGAGACAGGCAGTCTGGTAATATGAGTGCTCAACCCACCCCATCATCCGCCGCATCTTCGTTCCGCTCCATCAGCGTCTTTTTCCCCTGCTTCAACGAGCGGGAAAATCTCGAACCGCTGGTGCGTCAGGCCCTTGATGTGCTCGGCAAAATGGGGCTGGATTATGAAATCATCATCGTCGATGACGGCAGCACAGACGGAACCGGGGCGCTGGCGGACGCATTAGCCGCCGAAAACCCGCGCATCAAAGTCATTCATCATCCCGTCAACAAAGGATACGGCGCCGCCCTTCAAAGCGGCTTCCGTGCCGCCTCCAAAGAGCTGGTCTTCTATACCGACGGCGACCGCCAGTTCGACCTCAATGAACTGCCGCCGCTTTTGCCCCTCATCGAACAATATGACATTGTCAGCTGCTATCGTATGAACCGTCAGGAAGGGTGGATTCGCCGTTTCAACGGCTTCGCATGGACCCGCTTGGTCTGCCTGCTGTTCCATCTGAAACTGAAGGACATTGACTGCTCTTTCAAGCTCTACAGACGAAAAATCTTTGACGGGATGCCTTTGGTCAGCACCGGCGCCCTGATTGACACAGAAGTGCTTGCCAGAGCCGCCCGAAAAGGATATACCATCAAACAGGTGGGTGTGCACCACTATCCCCGGCGGGCCGGAAAAGCCACCGGCGCGAAACTGCGGGTTATTGCCAGGGCCTTTTATGAATTATTCAAACTTCGTAAAACCATCTTAAAACAACAGCCATGAAGGTGTACCGAGACCAGTCGTTTATTCGTCCGGACCTGCAGGCCCATCTCTACTCCGAGCGGCTGCTGGACAACGTCAGGGCCCTGCGGGGACTTTGTGCGCCGTCAACCCGGTTTTGTGCCGTCGTAAAAGCCAACGCCTACGGCCACGGCATCCGTGAAGTCGTCAATATTCTCAAAAACGGCCCGGTCGATTTCTTCGCCGTCGCCACCTTCTATGAAGCCCTGCACATTCGCCCTCTGGTCCACCGCCAGTCTATCCTGATTCTCGAACCGATTCATCCTGCCCAGCCCGCCGAGCAAATCCGCGCCTGTGCCGCCGCCGGCTTTCACTGCGTCCTGGCCTCTCTGGAAGGACTTGACTGGGCGGCAAGAGCTCTGGCCGGTACGGACCGCATCCTGCCGGTGCACCTGAATATCGAAACCGGTATGGGACGTTGCGGAATGCCGCCGGAAGAAGCCGCCGCCCTCCTGACCCGCCTGCGCAGCCAGACCATGCTTCGGCTGGCAGGGGTCTTTACCCATTACGCAACCGCTGACGAAGACAACATCAGCTTCGCCTGGGAGCAGCACAGACGCTTCGAGGCGTTTTTGCAGGAACATCGGCTCAAAGACCGTCCGGATTTGCTCATTCATTCCTGCAACAGCGCCGCCACACTCAAAATGCCGCCGGCCCATTATACGATGGTTCGATGCGGCATCTCGATGTACGGATACTACTCCAGGCCGATGAGCCAACCCCCAATCCCCCTCAAACCCGTCCTGAAGCTTCAGGCGCCGCTGACCCTGATTAAAACAATCAAAGCCGGAGAATCCGTCGGGTACGGCCGGTCTTTCATTGCCAAACGCGACACCCTGGCGGCCATCGTCCCGCTCGGATATGCCGACGGATACCGCCGCGCCTTTTCCAACAAGGCCGTGATGAAACTGGGCGACCATTTCATCCCCGTCATCGGCAGAGTCTGCATGGATCAGCTGATTGTGGACGTCACGGATGTCCCCAATGTCCAGACCGGCCAAATGGTCACCGTAATTGATGATGACCACCAGTCTCCCTGCGGAGTCTATGCTTTGGCGGAACTGGCGGATACTATCTGCTATGAAATCCTTACAATGATACACGCTCACGTAAACCGAATTGTCCATTAAAGGCCTCCGATATGACCTCTTCCGAGCAGCAAGGTTCCAATCTGTTCGTGTACGGCTCCCTTCGGGAACCTTCCATCTTTGAATCCGTCTGCGGCTTGAGTTTTACCCTCAAACCCTCCCGTGTTCAGCCCGGCCATACCCTTTTTGCGGAACTGGCGATACTGAACGGCTACCGGCGGGTCAGCCCCGACAACGTTTATTTCTATGCCATCCCTGAGCCAACGGCCAAAATCGAGGGGTTTGTCATTTACAACCTGCCCGAGGAAGCCCTGCGGGAAATCGACCGCTA
This sequence comes from Anaerohalosphaeraceae bacterium, assembly GCA_035378985.1. NCBI lineage: Bacteria > Pseudomonadati > Planctomycetota > Phycisphaerae > Sedimentisphaerales > Anaerohalosphaeraceae > Anaerohalosphaeraceae bacterium. Next base: position 33,778 of record DAOSUR010000004.1, on the reverse strand, counting down.
CGAAGGCAAACTCTACGAACGTGAAACCGTTACCGTCAATACTGCCAGCGGCCCTGTCCAGGCCTTTGCGTACCTGGCCAGCCCGAAATCCATGAAAAAAAAGTTCGGCGACCGCTTCCATGTCAATCTCATCCACGAATTATGGCTTCGAAGACGAATCGAACGCTTCTTTGAAACCCATACACGCCCCGGCGAAGAGTCGATGGACGCCGACATTGAGCGGCGGGCCCGTCGGGAACTGCTCGGCACAACGGAGCGGGACCTGGTCATCACCCACCTCGGACGGGCCGCCGTCAGCGATTACACCCTCGAACAGGAGCTCAGCCGTCCGATTCCCTCTATCCGGCATCTCTACAGTAATCCCGCTGTAAAACCTTATTTCGAAAACTACATCCATCTGGTCGTCAAACAAGTCCTGCTCAACCAGTTCGAATGGCATCTCTACCATCGATTCCGGTTTGAACTGAACCGCCTCTGTCCCAATCGCCGCTACTATACCCGCATTTTGAGTATTCTGATTGCTTTGCGGATGATTAATGCCAACGCATCCGTCGTGAATCTCGTCCTTCGCCGCTGTCTCGAAACCCTGCCGGCCGACGGAACGTATGATTTGATTGACTATGTCAAATACGGCGTACAGGCCGCGGACAACATCTTCGATGCACGAGTCGCCCGAAGCGAAATCTCCCGAATCCGGCAAAATCTTCAGCCCGGACTGGTTCCGATGGGAGCGGAGATGGAATTAAGCAATCTCGGCTACCGCGCCGTTGCAAAAAACATCGAAAACGAGGACCCTGTTTTTGACGGATTCCGCTATTTCTCCGATTTTGCCCTCGATGTGCTCAGCTGGAAACTCGGCGGATACATCGATAATCATTCCGGAGAACCCGTACCGGGCATTCGCGGTTTTCTTGAATTAGCCCCCGGGCGGCTCAACATCCTCGGAGAGATTTCCAAACCCGCTACGGACGACCCCTGGGTTCTCAATCAGCTGATTCGGGAGACCGCTTCCTTCTACCCCGCTCGTCCTCACAGTCTTCACCTGTCCTTCCAGCTCCGGCGCTATCAGATTGGGAAGCAGACCCTCCTGCCGATGGGGTTTGTCCAATGCCTGCTGGCCATGGGCGGAGGCGTCCGGAAAGAAGGAAACCGGATATGGATTTCCCGAATGGAGCACGATGAAATTATTCGCTATCGCCCCACCGAGGAACTCGTCTTTGCCCAAACCAGCAGAAGGCGATGGCGGCTGGACGACCCATATCTCGAAGAAGGCCGCTGCGCCTCTGAACCCGCCTATGTTCAGCAGTACAAATTCATTCGTCTGGACCCGCAAATCAATTATGAACCCCTCATTCTGGCCCTGAAAGGAATCCAGTTATCGATCAACCCGGGAGACTACCTGACCGCTGAACAGATGGCCGCCAGTCCGAAACTCCGGCAGGAATATGCAGACCTTAAGGCCTGGGCGGCTCGGCCTGACCCCATTGACGAAAAAACCAAACAGGCCTTTCTGGGTGCCGTTTATGACGGCCTGATGCACGAACGCCACCTCCGCCCCTACCACAAACAGCACTATATCGAATGGGCGATGGAGGCAATCAATACCCAGATTCAGAACTTTAACGAACTGGTCGAAAAAACCCGCACCCAGCCCTCTGCAGAGGCCTCTACAAAACAGATTTAAGTTTTTCAACAAGGGCCTTGACCCGCCCCACGGAGGCGTCAAATGCCTTCTGCTCCTCTTCGGTCAGGTCAAACTCCATCACCTTTTCGACCCCTCCGGCCCCGAGTACAGCCGGCACACCGACAAACGCCCCGCCCACCCCATATTCCTTCTCACAATAAGCACAGCAGCACAGCAGAGCCTTCTCATCCCGGAGAATGGCCTCCGCCATTCGGACAGCCCCGGCCGCAGGGGCATAATAAGCACTGGTTCCAAGAAGGTTGACAATCTCAATCCCCCCATTCCGCGTCCGTTCAACCAGTTTTTGAATCGTTGAGGCATCCATCAGCTGCGTCAAAGGGACTCCCCCGACCGTTGTATAGCGCGGCAGCGGCACCATATCATCGCCGTGCCCGCCCAGCAGAATGCCGGAAACCTGACTGACGGAGACATTCAGCTGTTCGGCAATAAACGCGGCAAACCGGGCTGAATCGAGAACACCGGCCATTCCCATCACCCGTCTGTGTTCAAATCGGCTCACGGCAGCCGCCGCATACACCATCGCATCGAGCGGATTGCAGACCACAATGATGAAAGCATTCGGACTGGTGCGGACAATCTGCTGGGTTACGCTTCGAACAATCTCAGCATTTTTGAACAGAAGGTCGTCGCGGCTCATTCCCGGCTTGCGGGGCAGACCGCTGGTAATAATGACGATATCGCTTCCGGCGGCCGCATCCCAATCGGTTGTTCCGCGGATACGACCGGCAAATGAATAAACCCCCGCCGACTGGGCCATATCCAGGGCCTTGCCTTCCGCCAGCCCGGGAACAATATCCACCAAAACAATGTCCCCTACGTTACGGCTGGCTGCAATAAACGCCGCTGTTGCCCCCACATTTCCCGCACCCACAATGGTTATTTTCGCTCTCACAATCCATTTCCTCTCTATAATGTTCAGTTTGGTCAATCAATCGGCCCGTTATTATAAAGCACGAACAGAGGAATACAAGCACACGCCCTTAACGCCGCCCGCTGTCGGAAGCTGGACACCATTTCGTCAGCCATTTTTTCTTCATTCTTAATTCGGAATTCTTCCTTTCTTCAATCCGTATTCATCCTGTAAATCCGCGGTTAACAGTCCCCACAACCCGCTTCTGACTGGAACTTTTTTTTTCCGCCGGTATAGTACAGACCTATGAACGAACTGCTCAAACAATTGATTCAGGCCGCACCGACGGCCGACAACGGGGAACGCAGGGCCGCCGAGGTACTCGTCCAGTATTTCCGCACCCACGGCATCGAGGCCTTTGCAGACATCTGGAACGAAAACCGGGCCAATGTCATCGCCCGCCTGCCCTCTTCCCGACAAAAACCCGGTCTGCTTCTGGCCGCCCACCTGGATGTGGTGCCGGCTGACCCATCCCAATGGACCTTCGAACCCTTTGCGGGCCTTGAACAAAACGGACACATTTTAGGCCGCGGCGCCGTCGATATGCTCGGGGGCCTGGCCGCTGCCGCCGCGGCACTGGTTGAAATCGCCGCCGCAGGGCTCCCTTTACAGGGCGATGTCGTCCTGGCCGCAACCGCCGGCGAAGAAACCGACAGCTGCGGAGCCAACCGCTTTGTTCAATCCGCCGCCCAATCAATCGGTCCGCTGGCCGGCATCATCCTGCCCGAACCGACAAACTTGAAAATCCTCACCGCCCACCGCGGGCTTCTCTGGCTGCAAATCACTACATACGGCCGCAGCGCCCACGGCTCGATGCCCAAACAAGGCGTCAACGCCATCGAAAAAATGCTTCCGCTGCTCAATCGGCTTTTCGGCTGGTCAATCCCCCAACCTCCGCATCCTCGCCTGGGACCGTGCACAATGAGCATCAACCAGCTCCACGCCGGAACCGCCCCCAACATTGTCCCCGACACCTGCCGGCTGCATCTGGACATCCGCACCCTGCCGGGGCAGCCGCAGCCGTCCGTCATCGAGCAAATCCAAACCTTCCTCGAGGAACAAAAAGCCCGAGACCCAAACTTCCGGGCCGAGATTTCCATCCTCCGCCAATGTGAGGCACTGGAGACTCCGCCGAACAGCCCTTTTGTCCAAACCGTCTGCCGTGCCGTTCAAACCAGCCAGACCGACGTTGCTGTCTTCACAACCGACGGCCCGCATTTCCTCCCGCTGTGCCCGGACATCATCATCTTAGGCCCCGGCAACCCAACCGCCTGCCATAAACCCGACGAATCCGTCAAAATAGACGACTTGGCCGCCGCCCGGCAGATGTATGTCCAAATCATCCGTGCTCTGGCGCAATAAAAAAGGCAAGAGCCAAACGCCTCTTGCCTTTGGATTTCTCTGTGCTTGCACGGCTTTATTCTGCTGTTGCCGTCTTTTCCGCCGGTTTGTATTTGCGCTTCAGCGGCTTGACAACCAGCCCCTGACGAATCGCCTTGGCCGATACCGTAATCCGACAGACCTTGCCGTTGACAACCGCCCGAACCTTTTGTGTATTCGGTTTGAATTTCCGCTTGGTAATGCCGGTGATTTTCCGACCGACACCGCCCAGATATTTGGCCTTACCGCGGCGGGCAATGCTTTGTCCGGTGCTGGTCTTCTTGCCCAGAAAGAAACATTCTCTACCCATACGTTCGCTCCCGAAAATCGCTTGTCCGGCTGATCCGGACGGTTATTCCTTTCTTCCATACTTCCGGTAAAGCCCTACAAATATAGGATTTTCCGGAGTTTTTGCAAGTGTTTTTCACCGTTTTTTTCGAAAACAAATCACAGATTCTCGCCCGACAGTCTTTTTTCTTGATTTCCGCATCGGAATCTTTACCTTTCCCGAATATGCAGAACGAAGCAACTGAAAGGCCCAAAAGAGTCCTGATAACCGGCTGCTCCAGCGGTTTCGGCTTGCTGACTGCCGTCGAAGCCGCCCGAGAGGGGTTCGATGTTGTTGCCACAATGCGCAAGCTCGACAAAGCAGGCCCACTTCTGCAAGCCCTTGAAAAATCGAATCTTACCGTCAAAATCGAGCGGCTGGACATCACAGACCCTGCCTCCATTGAAACGATAGTACAGCAATTCTCACCCATAGATATCCTGATTAACAATGCAGGAATACTGATCGCCGGTTCCTTTCTGGACCTCACCGAGCAGGAATGCGATAAAATCTTTCAAACCAACTACTTCGGACCGGTTCGCCTGACCCGCGCCGTCGTTCCCCAGATGATTCAGCGAAAAAGCGGCCGCATCGTCAACATCGCCTCTCTGGCAGGACTTATCGGTCATCCCTTTAACTCCGCCTACGCCGCCAGCAAACATGCCCTCATCGGCTTTACCCAGTCTATCCGCGTGGAACTGGCCCCCTTCGGCATTGACGTCGTCTCCGTCGAGCCCGGCTATCACAAAACCGAAATCATCGGAGCCAACGCCAATCAGGCCGAGCATTTCTATGACCGAACCAGCCCGATGTTTGAATGGAACCGCGGCTTTCTGAAGGCGATGTTTGAGGAGATTCTCCCCCGTGCCGGCGACCCGCAGCAGGTGGCGGACCTGATTGTCCGCATCATCTCCTGCGAAAAACCAAAGGCCCATTACATCATCGGAAAAGATGCCGCCTTTGCAATGACCTTCAAATCGCTGGGGCTTTGGGGATGGCTCGAAAGACAAATCATTCGGAAAATCCGAAAATACCGCCGGCTTGAAAACCAGCGCGAAGAGGAAAAAAGGAACCGGCGAAAACAATCCGCCTCCATTCGCAAGTAAGGATTTTCATTATGTCGTACCAGCCCGCCGAAAATCGGTATGCAAAAATGGAATACAGGCCCTCCGGCACAAGCGGTCTGCGTCTGCCGGCGCTGTCCCTGGGACTGTGGCACAATTTCGGCGATGTGGACGATTTCCAAACCGCACGCCGAATGATTCTGACGGCCTTTGACAACGGCATCACCCACTTTGACCTGGCCAATAACTACGGCCCGCCGCCCGGCTCCGCCGAACGAAACTTCGGAAAAATCCTCAAGGAAGACCTGGCCGCCTGGCGGGATGAACTAATCGTATCCACCAAAGCGGGCTACTATATGTGGCCGGGGCCCTATGGAGACGGCGGCTCCCGAAAATATCTGATTGCCAGTTTAGACCAGTCTCTCAAGCGGATGGGACTGGACTATGTGGACATCTTCTACTCCCATCGCCCCGACCCCAAAACTCCTCTGGAGGAAACCTGCGCCGCTCTCGACCACATCCTTAAACAGGGAAAGGCCCTGTACGTCGGCTTATCCAATTATCCCGCCGACCAGACCCGCAGGGCTTTTGAATGGCTGCAATCCTGCGGCCGCCGGCTCCTGATTCACCAGCCTAAATATTCGATGCTCGTGCGGGATATTGAAACCAACGGGCTGCTCGAAACCCTCGGCACTCTGGGGGTCGGCTGCATTGCATTCTGTCCTTTGGCGCAGGGACTTTTGACCGACAAATATCTCAAAGACATCCCCGCCGACTCCCGCGCCGCCAAACCGCACGGCTTCCTGAAGAAAGAACAGATTACCGAGGCCCTGCGGACAAAACTGGTCAATCTGAACGAACTGGCCCGCCGCCGCGGACAATCGCTGGCCCAAATGGCTCTCACCTGGGTCCTCCGCGACAGCCGCATTACCTCCGCCCTTATTGGAGCCAGCCGGCCTGAACAAATTCTTGAAAATCTAAAATCTCTGACAGCCCCTCCTTTGACTCAGCCTGAATTGACCGACATTGATACCGTATTGAAAACCCCCTGACCGTTTTCCGTCAGGACTGAATCAGCTTTTCCTCTTTGGCCCCGGCCGCTCCGACACTCTCCAGAAACCGCTTAAGAATCCTGCGTTCCAGCCGGCGAATCTGTCTCGGCTCGTCGGATTCCAGAGGAATCTGACCGCCCGCATAACTCGGGTGCCCCCCGCCGCTCCCCTTTCGGCCGATCATATGACGAATGACCTTATCCGCTCGAGGGGGCTCTGCACTGGTTCGGATGGAAATCAAAAGCCGCCCCTCAAAGAAACCGTAACAAACCGCCCAGTCCGTCGCTTCATCCCGCAAAAGCAAATCTGCCATCTCCCCAATCATATCCGGATTTTCTACCTTCCCCAATCCTGTCACAATTGCGGGGCCGCATACCCGGGCATTGCGAAGCCCGTCACTGAGCGTCTGAAAATAGTTCCGTTCCACTCGGCCTCGCTGAATCTGTCCGAGAATCCGCTTGTTGGCCAGCGGATAAACCGCCATCACCGCATCCAAATCCGCCTGCGTGGTATCTCGCCCGAAGTCCTGAGTATCGGAACGGATGGCATACAAAATCGCCGTCGCCAGCATACTGTCGATTTCAATCCCCGCCGCCTGGAGATACTCATAAAGAATTGTAACCGTCGCTCCATAGCGGCTGCGAATATCCGTAAAGCGGCACTGCCGTGTACTGCGCCGGCATTTATGGTGGTCAATAACAATATCCGGCTCCATTTCTGCCGGAAGGCAGTTATTCCCCGCCCAGGGCTGGGTATCAACCATTGCAATCAAATCATACCCATGAAAATCAATTTCCGAGGCCTCCCGCAAATTGACAGACAAATAATGAATCAGGGCCCGATTTTCCGCTCGTCCGATGCGACCCCCATAAACCAGCGAACACTGAATATCCGCCAGCGAATTGGCCAGTTTCCGCAGCACCATCGCAGATGCAATCGAGTCAGGGTCCGGAGAGTTCTGAAGCACAATCAAAAGGGTCTGATTGCCCTTGAAAATATCCCGAAGAGAAGCAAGTTTTTTTCGCGTTTTCCGAACAGCGGATGAACAGGTGCCCATGAACCGGAAGTCTCCTTACACAAAGCACGGAATCTGCCGAGATTTTTTTCGCGGCTCCACCGGCTGATTGTCTTTCCAGACCCACAGCCGAACGGTCCCATCCGGCTCAATCCGGAGAAAACTGTTTCGAAGCCCGACCCAGCAGCCGCTGTTGCAGTACCAGCCGTTTATCAAAACCGCATGATGAGTATGCCCGGCCACCAGCACATCGTACCCGCTTTCAAGCCGGTCTCGCTGATATAAAGCCAAAATCCCCTTTTCTCGTGCCGGGTCCTGCGCCGGAGTCAAAGACTCCGTCAACCGATGCCGCGGCTGTCGAACTCGGCTCCGCTCCAGCAGATTAACCGAATTATTCCACATCCACAGAAAACTTCGCCCCATCCGCAGCAAAGCCCTTTCACTCAGCCCCCCCGCCGAAAGCAGAGGCGAACCCTTCCGGTCTTCTATCATCCCGCATAGAATGGCCAGCACACGTCCCCACCGGGGCGTTCCATCCCGATTAAATGGGTCCAGTTCATGCCCATGCATAAACTTAAAGCGGCGAGACCCAATCGTCCGCTCAAACGGACGCGTCATCCGCTCAAAGAACGGATGGGCCAGAAGCCCCGTACCGATTAAATCCTCCAAATCTGCATCGTGATTGCCGACAACATAGATTGCCCCCATCCGGGCAAACCGCTCCAAAAAATCCATCCGACGGACAATCACACGCCCCACATTGGCCTGCCAGAACTCAAACAAATCCCCCAAAATGAACAATTCTCCACCCTCTTGCTCCACATAATCTAAAAAGCGACTAAACTGCTCGGCTTTATGGTCCGCCGCAAAGTTATCCCGCGGCCCCCCATCCCCCATATGCAAATCACTCACAACAAAAATAGGTCTCTCTTGGCCCATATCTTTCTCATCTGCCTTCCAGCTAACCTGCCGGCCGACGGAGTAAGGCTTGCTTTCGCTTCTCCGGCGGCAACGGCTTGTCGGCTCGTCTATAATATGGTTTAATCAAAAAAATGACAGCAAAACAACAAGAATTCTCTGTTCTTCTCTACGGTGCCGGTGCCGTTGGGTTGGGAATTGCTTCTTGTCTGCTGAAAACCGGTACTCCAACCACCCTGCTGGCTCGCCCCCACACCGCCGGGCCGCTTCGGCAGGAAGGCCTGGTTCGAAAAGGAATCTTCGGAGAGGCTTTTTTCCCGCCAACTGCTTTCCGCGTCTATGAATCCCTCGAAGAAATCTCGGACAGCCGGTATGATTTTATTCTCGTGTGCACCAAATCCAGCGATACCCTCACGGCGGCGAAAAATTTGTCCGTCCACTCCAAGCTTCTCGCCCCCAACGGCCTGATTGTGCTTTTTCAAAACGGCTGGGGAAACGCAGAAATCTTTGCCGACTTTTTCCCAAAGGAAACGATTTACAATGCCCGTGTAATTACCGGCTTCATTCGTCCCAAACCGAACGTGGTCGAAATCACCGTTCATGCCGATGCCGTTCACATCGGCTCTCTGTTCGGCGAATCGCCCGAGCCGCTCATTCCCCTTTGCCAGGCCGTTTCCGCCGGCGGAATCCCCTGTCAAACAACAACCCAAATCGGCAAAGACCTGTGGGCCAAAATGCTTTACAATTGCGCTCTCAACCCGCTGGGGGCTGTCCTCGATGTTCCTTACGGCAAATTAGCTGAACATCCTTCGACTCGGCACATTATGGACCGGCTGATTGAAGAGACGTTTGATGTAATGCTCGCAGACGGATACCGCACGCATTGGGAGAACGCTGAAGAGTTCAAATCCGCTTTCTACAATCAGATGGTCCCCGCCACAGCCGCACACCGCTCTTCGACGCTGCAGGACCTTAAGGCCGGCAAAAAAACGGAAATCGACGCCTTAACCGGTGCCGTCCTTCGACTTGCTCAAAAACACCGACGTGCCGTTCCCTGCAGCGATTTTCTGTATCATCTGATTGACTTTATCGAATCCCGGAACAATCAGAATCCGCGGAATGATTAGTCCAGCCGAATTCCCCGCTGGTGCAGCCAGTTCTTTAAATCACTCAGTTCCGTATCAAAAATTTCATTGTCGTAGATTTCTTCCAGCTGCTGTATCCGGGCAGCCAGCTCCGGCTGCTGCTGAACCAGTTCTCCGACTTTCCGCTCAAACTCATCGCTGAGTGTTCGTAAATCCTCACAGGTCAGATGCAGTTCAAGCAGTCCGGAAATGCATCGGACGGCTGCCTCCACCGCCCGCGGATTATATCCCTGCAGATAGGCCGGTATCTCCGCCACCAGAACAAACATATCCAAATCGGCCTTGGATGCCCGCCAGGTCAGGTATGTGGCGAACCCCGCCGGCCCTTCATACCGGCTTAATCGAATGCCGATGCGCTGCATTTTGGCCCGAAGGGCAGGTTGAGAAACCGAAGCCGTAAACTTCGGCTCCCGGCTGTGAGGCGTCAGGCCCGCCACGCTGCCGACAAAGAAAATCTGTTTGACGTCAAACCGTTCGCACAAATGAAAAATGCAGTCCGCAAAACACTCCCACCGTAAATTCGGCTCTTTACCGGAAAACAAAATCAGATTGTGCCGCGGTTCGGCAAAAAATGTATTGTTCGGAAAGGAAAAGTCCTCTATCAGACCCTCGTCAATCTTCACATGGGGGCGAAACACACCCGCCACTTCCATAGTCCCCGGCATTTGAAACACATAAAACGGCTCCGGGTCAATCGAAGCAAACGGAACCGCCCCGAGCGTTACCCGCAGATAATCCACCAGCCCCGTGGAGACCTCTCCCCCGTCCATCCAGCCGTCAAAGCCGAGAACCAGGGTCGGTGCCGTCAAGTCCGGATTGTGATAGATGCGAAGCCGTTCTACGCTCATTCCGTCTCCTCACTGTTTCTGACCGTTATTGTAGAGATTTCTTCGACAATCTCCAGCAGAAAATCCGCCCGCTACCGATTCAAATACAGTCGGAGAAAATGCCGAACGGAATCGAAAGCAAACCGCTCCAAATCAATCTCCTCCCGCTTCAGACGCAGAAGACTCCGGATTTCCTCGCGGGCCTCCAATCCGGACCAGTCGGAAACCCGGCAGACAAAGGCCAGGTCTTCCGTGGCATAATGCACCCCTTTATACAAATATCGATTCGGAGCGGACCCGAAATACTCCAGAGAGTCTACCCTCAACCCTGTTTCCTCTTCCACCTCACGCCGAACGGCCTCTTCCGCCGACTCCCCCGGGTCCACAAACCCTCCCGGCAAATCCAGCATTCCCTCTTTGGGCTTGTGGTCACGGACCGTAACCAGCAGCCGGCCCTCTTCGTCTTCAATCAGAGCCACGACTGCCGCCGCCGTATTCAGATAAAACTCCAGCCCGCACTCCGTACACACATATGCGCTCTTTTTATGCACCTTCAGCGCCCGGGCGCTGCAAAGCGGACAGTACAAAAAGACATTCCGATTCTCATAAGCAATCATCCAGTCCATAGGAGAAACTTTCCCAAAGAGAACTCAAAGCCCAAAACCCGCAATCACCGCCCCGCACTGCGGACAGGTTCCATCCTCAATAATATTGCTTTTCACCGTAAATCCAACCCGGTCAATCAAAAGAACCCCGCAGCTGTAGCAATAGGTTGACTCCGCTCGAATCCCCGGAATATTGCCGATATAGACATACCGCAGCCCCGCCTGACGTCCGATGTCATACGCCCGCTCCAGCGTCTTCTGCGGCGTGGCCGCACGGTCTTCCATTCGATACTGCGGATAAAAGCGGCTTACATGCCACGGGACATCTACCGAGGCCTCACGAGCAATAAACTCCGCAATCGCCCTTAACTCCTCATCCGAATCATTCTTGCCCGGAATGACCAGGGTTGTGATTTCCATCCAGATATCCGTCTGACGGGCGATCATCCGAATCGCCTCTTTGACCGGCTCCAGACGTGCCTTGCACAAATCCCGGTAGAACTCTTCCGTAAATGCCTTCAGGTCAATGTTAATTCCATCCAGCCACGGACGGACAAATTCAATCGCCTCCGGACTCAAAAAACCATTGCTCACAAAAACATTGGCCAGCCCCATCTGTTTGGCCAGCTGGGCGGTTTCGGCACACAGCTCCATAAACACCGTCGGTTCCGTATAGGTATAGGCAATGCTCGAACAATGGCTTCGCACCGCCGCATCCACAATGGCCTTCGGGGAATAATAAGTACCCTCAATCAAATCATTCTGCGGCATCTGACTGATTTGCCAGTTTTGGCAAAAAACGCATTGAAAATTGCATCCGGGAGCTGCGATAGAAAAACTTTTTGAACCCGGCTGAAAATGAAAGAGCGGTTTCTTCTCAATCGGGTCCGGATTGGCCGCGCAGAGTTTGTCATAATTCAGGGACACGAGCACACCGTTGATATTTTTTCGCACTCGGCAGCGGCCCGTCTGTCCAAGCGGAATCCGACAGCGCCACGCACAAAGTCGGCACTGAACCGCCCCCCCGCTTTCCCCCTCCCACAAAACCGCACGCTTGTACAACTCCTGATGGTGCTCCATATTTTGCCCCTTTCCGGGGTTCCTTATTATCCCCTTTTCATTTTAGGGATTTTTCCGGATAGTGCAAACGCGTTTTTTGCCAAAAGACTTCCGTCTTTACCTTCCGTACTCCCAAAAAAGTTTGATGGGGTGCAGCGTTTTGCACCCCGTGAGGTGTTCAATCTGCATCGCACAAGCAGCACATTCCGTCAAAACAATATCCGGATTAATCTGCTCAATTTTCTTTTTCAATAATTCCCCGATGGCTTCGGACAGCTTGGCTTTTTTGCTTTGCATCCCCGCCGTTCCCGCCAGCCCGCAGCAGCCCCCATTCAGATTGACGACCTTCAACCCCAAACGGTCCAGCAAATCCACTGTATCCGACGGCTGCCGCAGCGATTGCAGATGACAAGGTGCATGGTAAGCATATCGAACCGTCCGGCACGCATCCGACAGCCGAATCAACCCCCACCCGCGATGCTCCAGAATCCGGCGGATATAGTCCATCAGCTCCCACGTATGGTCGGCCAGCAGCGCAGACTCCTGCGACTGGATAAGATATTTCATCTCCTCTTTCAGACACAGGGCCGCACTCGGTTCTGAACAAACCACTTCATACCCCCTTTGAACCAGCGGCGCAAGCTGTTTCAAATTGTATTCCAAATCCCGGCGGGCGGCGTGGAGATTTCCGTACACATACGCCGGCAGCGGTGCAGGCCTCTGCAAAGGAATCTCGACCTGCACACCCAGTTTCTCCAAAACCTCTACAACCGCAAACCCGAGGGAATGGTCATTCCAGTTGGCAAAGCTGTCCACAAAATAGGCCGCTTTTTGCGAGAAATCTGCTGAAGCAGCGGGCTTGCGAAACCGCCGCACTTTTCGAATAAAACTTCCCCTCTCAAACTTCGGAAACGGCCGATGCCGGTCCAGTCCTATCGTCTTCTCCATCAGCAGGCGGCTCAGCGGCAACTGAAGAATCCAATTGCTTAGCGGAGCGAACGCAGCCGCCAGCATGCTCAAAAGACGATTGTGTGAAAGCACTGTTTCCGCCGTCGAAAAACCGAGCTTGCGGGCAATCTGAGCCCGTGCCTCCACAATCAGTTTGGATACATCCACCCCTGCCGGACACTGAACCGAACACATCTTGCAGTTCACACAAAGGGACAATACCTCTCGAAGCCCCTGTGCGTCATACGTGCCGATGTCAGAAGGAAGCCCTGCCGCCGACCGAAGCAGATTGGCTTTGGCTCGGCTGGAAGCCAGCTCTTCATTGACAGCCCGAAAAACCGGACACATCCGTACCCCTTCCGTGCGGGCCAGGCAAACCCCGCATCCGCTGCACTGTTCGGCCTCAAATCGAAACTCATCCGGCCCCAGCAGCAAAGCAGTCTTCGCTTCCAGATTTCTTCCCGGAAGACGCAAACGGCGAACCATTACATCAGGGTCCTCATTCAGAATCTTGCCGGGGTTCAGCAGGCCTTCCGGGTCAAAAATCCGTTTGATACCCTTGAGCAGTTCATAATAGGCCTCCCCGTATTGCCGTCGAATAAAGGCCGCCCGCACCAAGCCGTCTGCATGCTCCCCGCTGACCGAGCCGCCCATAGACCAGGCCAGTTCGAACACCTCCTGAGCCATGGCCCGCATCTGCTGAACCCCCTCTTCCCTCGACAAATCGATGTACGGGCGAATATGCAGTCCGCCGTCGCCGGCATGCCCGTAATAAGCCATCGCAAGGCCGTATTTGCGCCCGATTTTCTCCAGTCCTGCGATGTATTCATCCAGCCGCACAGGGTCCACGGACACATCTTCAATAAACGGAATCGGATGAGCCGGCCCTTTTTGGCGATTCAGCAAAGGAACGGCATCTTTACGGGCCTTCCAGAGACGCTGCTGTCTTTTCGCATCCAGAACATTCTCCGCCCGAACGGCCAAATCCGCCGCCGCCAGACGTACACGCTCAAGCTTCTCCCGCACCTCGCTTTCGTCCGCACCGGTCATTTCCACCAGTAATGCGGCTGTGCACCCTTCCGGCAAAACATCACGGTATTTCGGATAGGCCTGACGCGCCATTGTCATCAGCGTCTGGTCCATCAATTCACAGGCCGCCGGACCGCAGCGCACAATCAGAGAAATCGCACGGGCCATCGTTTCAAATGACGGAAACTCCAGCTGAATCAGCCCCTTGCATCGGGGAATAGGAACCGTCCGGAGCGTAATTTCCGTAAAAACAGCCAAGGTCCCCTCTGAACCGGCCGTCAGACGTGCCAAATCCACAACTCCGTCGTGAACAATTCCATCGATAGCATACCCGCTTCGGTTTCTTTCCGTTTTGGGCCGAGCTGCTCGAATCACCGACTCTTTTCCCGAAAGCAGCTCAAAACACTGCCTGGCGATTTTCGATTCCGGCCTGCCGTCTTCAGCCGGTTTCATTCCGTTGACCAGCTCAACCGCAGTCCCATCGGCCAGGACAGCCCGAACCCGCTGGACCCAGCGGTCAAAATGACCGTAAACCAATGAATGGGCCCCCGTAGCATTGTTGGCAAGACACCCTCCGATGACGGCCCGGTTTGAACTGGAAGGGTCCGGTCCAATCATCCGCCCATACGAAGCCAGAAAACAATTCAGGTCATCCAGAACAACCCCCGGCTCTACCGTCACCAGTTCTCCGTCTTCACTCACAGACAGAATGCGGTCCATATACCGACGGATATCGATTACAATCCCATCCGTCAAAGATTCCCCCGCCACACCGCTGCCGGCCCCCCTTGCCGCCGCAGTCAATCCGTTCTCTCGGGCATACTGGATAACCCGGCGGATATCCTCCTCGTCTCGAACAGACACCACACATTGCGGAAAGATTTGATAAATGCTCGCATCCGTGCTAAATGCGACGCGGTTATAGATATCGATGTAAACAGTCCCTTTTACAAGACCCGCTAAATCCGAACCGATTTTTTCCGGCTGACTTTTCAAGTGAACCTCCAGCCCAAAAGTGGTTTATTTTGGATATAAGAATACCTTTTCTACGCTCTTTTGCAAACTTTTTGCTTCGAACCGGCTGTTCATTGAGTCCATTTTTTTCACATCCGCAGGAAATTTTTTCTGCTTTTTTAACCAAATCAGCCAACGGGCAATCCGACTTTTATTTTATTATCTCCTGATTTTATAATATCTTACAATAAGAAACCCTTTGTAATTCCGTTCTGGCACACAAATTGCTTCGCTTCTCTGAAAAGATTGTCTCTTTCGTAAGGAGAACTTGTCTGTATGACTCAAACAGCCGGTATCGTAAATATACTAAATACAACCGTTGAGCCGTCTTTGCGGCCGGCCGGTTCAGAGACCGCGTTGAATGAAACGGCAGCAAAGAAAAAAAACCATCAAACTCACGAAACAGACGGAAACAAAGCCGAGTTTGGAGAGGCGGAAACTTTGTCGAGTCCATTCTTAACCGTCTTAAATAAAAAGATGGTCAGCGGGCAAGAAGATACAAAAACAGATGCAAAGAAAAAACAAAAACATGAAACCATATTTACAACAGCCAGCGCTGAAACAATCCTCTTATCCAAACCGCTCGACAATACCCCCCTTTCAGAGAAAACAACATTGAAACATCCAAAAGCAGCCGCATCATCAAAAGAACAGTCTTCTACAGAAAGATTGACTAAATTGCCCACACTGCCAAATCTTACTCAAAAAAGTCCTGCAGCTGATTCAACAACTCTTGACCGCATCAAAGTGCCCCAGAATGAAAATCCGAAATCGAAAAGTTCCTTCTCCTATCCTCTTCAACAAACTGCGGCATCAAGTACCAACAAAGAGATAAAGACTGACAATGTCCAGATTAAGCCGTCGCCTGAACCCCAAATAACCCTCCCTGACAAAACAGCCAAAGCACCCGATGTCATTCAAAACCTTCCCAAGGTCGCTTCCCAACCAATACAATTACCCCAGATCCCCTTAACAACAACCGTTCAGCGAGCCATTCCTCTCAGCAACCAGGAAAAGGCGGTTTCACAAAAAAAATCAGAATCTGTTGAAGCTTTGACTGAACCTCTATCAAAACCTCAAAAAATCAAAAGTTCTCTAAAATCCTCGAGCTCTTCGGATTCCTCCCAGAAAAAGGATGTCGTCAATGCCGAAATAGCCAATCCCTCACCAGTTCCGACACGAACAAATATTGGAGTCGAACAAAGTCCGCTCCGCCCGACCGCAACCCTTATCAATGCTGTCAAAGCATCTGATACCACAACAGAATTAACCCCTCCTCTTTCTGCTTCTCAGCAAGTCCTAAGAAATCTACAAAACGCTGTTCAAAATGATATCCAATCCATCCAAATTGCCCTCTCCCCGGAAGGATTGGGGTTGGTCAGAATTAAATTCGACAAAGTCGGAGATGAAATATCCGGTATTCTTGAAGTTCAAAAAGAACAAACCCGCCAAGAAATCGAAAAATCTCTGCCGAATATCCTCGCATCCCTCGAGAATCAGGGCATTCAGATACGGAAAATCGAAATCAGCCCATTAGCCAACCAGGAACAGAAACATACAAATTCCGAAAGCGCTTCCGATTGGAACCTGCGATATGAAATGCAGGAGGAACGTCAGCGCCGAACTCCAAATGCCGATTCCGCTTCCTCTCTGGAAGAACAGCCAAGAAAAACTGATTTAACCCCCGAAACAGAAAGAAGTTATCAAATACATCCGGATTCAAAAATCCTAAACCTGTTTATGTAGAGAAACGAACATTATCGTCAAAAAAGAACGCTTCTTTAACTTTTTTTCAATTTTTTCTTAAGTTTTTTAGATTCTTTTCGACAATAGGAATATATGGTACCGATTGACCCGATACAATTTGACATGAGCCAGCCGGTTCATCCGACTTCAGAACAGAAACACGGCAGCTCTGAAAAAACAGAAAAATCCCCTGTCAGACAAACCTTTCGATTTGATTTAGGGAATACTTATCAGCCCTATATCCAAAGGGCTCTAAACGAATCCTCCGAGACAAAAGGATTAAACTCCATTCTTGAAGCCCGAAAAGCCCTCGAACAGGGTGAATTGGACAGTCCTGAAGCCGCACGTCGGGCTGCCGAAGCAATTCTGCGCTTCGGTATATAAACCAGCCCCCCGCTTCTTTTTTCACTTTTTCCTTTCTACCCACTCGTCTTTTTTCCTAAAATTTTCCCTTCCAAACTATTCGTTTTTTCCCTTCGTCCGATAAAAAACGCACAGACCTTTTCTTTTCCTCAAAATAAAAGTTTTTTTCGGAACTTATTTTATAGGTCTAAAGAAGCTCGAAAAGTCTCCGATAATACCTTTGTCGTAAGCAAAAAAATGAACTCTTTATAGGAGATTGTCAGAGCACAACTCAAAAATCTGGTAAGGAGAAGTACCCATGTTAGCAATTAAAAACAACTTGATGGCGGAAAGCGCGGCAAGACATCTGGGCAAAAGCTACGATGCCCTCGCCCGGTCCGTCGAACGTCTTTCCTCCGGCCTGCGGATCAACAGTGCCAAGGACGATGCAGCTGGACTGGCTGTCCGAGAATTGATGCGGGCGGACATCGCCGTCATCAAACAGGGGTCCCGAAATGCGATGGACGCCATCAGCATGCTCCAGACGATGGAAGGAGCAATGGGCTCGATTGACGCCGTCCTTATCCGTATGAAAGAACTGGCGGAACAGGCCGCCACGGGCTCCTATTCGGAACAGCAGCGGAATATCATGAACAATGAGTTCCAGCAGATGATCGCCGAAATCCAGCGAATCGCCACCACCACCGAATTCAACAGCATCAATATGCTCAACAGTGCCACCGGCACCAACAGCATCCATTTCGGCGTCAACTCGTATATTCAGGTCACTTCCGTCGATGTGCGTCCGTCAAACCTCATTGACAGCGCCACAATTACCATTGCCGGAGCCGACGGAACAAATGCCCAGCAGGCCCTGGTTCTGGTCAACGAAGCCATCCAGCGAAAAGACAGCGCCCGAGCCAGCTTCGGTTATATGATGAACCGACTCGAAAGCACCAATGAAGTGCTCAACATTCAGGCCGAAAACCTGATGGCCGCTGAATCGCGAATCTCGGACGTGGATGTGGCCACAGAAATGGCGGCCCTCACTTGCAACCAGGTGCTGGCACAGGCCGGTGTGGCGATGCTGGCCCAGGCGAACACGATGCCCCAAATGGCACTGACCCTGCTGCGCGGATAATATGGGAGCTTCTTACCATGATGAGCGGCCGACAGGGTTTTGATCCGGACCCTGTCGGCCGGCATGGTAGAAAGCACTAACCGCAAAAACAAGCTGCAGAAACAGCTGAGGAGATTCCTATGAGCATCACCGAAATCTATCAGGAAACCGCCGTAACAACTCAGAACAAAGGACGATTGATCGTTCTGCTCTATGAAGGAGCCATTCGTTTCCTCCACCAGGCACGAACAGCCATTCAAAACGGAAACTTCACTCAAAAAGCCGCCTCGCTGGCCAAAGCGCGTGACATCATTTTTGAATTGAACCAGTCCCTCAATCTCGAACAAGGGGGCTCTCTGGCTCAAAACCTCCGCGGTCTCTACAACTTCCTCTGGCGGTATATCGGCCAGGCCGGAATCCAGAACAATACAGAAATGCTCGACAAAAGCATTCACATTCTTGAAGACCTCGCCTCGGCATGGCGAAAAGTCTGCTCCTGACAATCTCTCACAGCCCTGAAACATTTCCAACAAAAACCGGATAGTCCTCTATCCGGTTTTTTCATGCGCCGTTGTCAGGACAATTGTCAACTTGACCGGCGGAAGAAAATCGGATATAAGCGGACAGACTGATATCCATCGGAAGGATAGAAAATGAAAAAGAAAATCGTATGGTTCGCCCTGCTTGCCACCGGATTGGCAACCGGATTATCCTCCTGCCGCCTTGCTTTCTTGGGAAAGCAGTCTGCACCTTCCGTCGACCGTCTTTTCGATTTCCGGGAAATCACGCTTTCCAACGGATTGAAAGTCATCACGCTCGAAGACTTCTCCGCCCCGATAGTAACCGTTCAGGTCTGGTACCACGT
Source organism: Anaerohalosphaeraceae bacterium (assembly GCA_035378985.1). NCBI lineage: Bacteria > Pseudomonadati > Planctomycetota > Phycisphaerae > Sedimentisphaerales > Anaerohalosphaeraceae > Anaerohalosphaeraceae bacterium. The sequence goes on along the minus strand of DAOSUR010000004.1, from coordinate 14,706 downwards.
CGGCTCCAAAGACGAAGACCCCGCTCGTCAGGGATTCGCCCATATGTTTGAACATATGATGTTCAAGGGAACAGACCGAGTCGGCCCCTCCGACCACTTCGAACTGCTGCGGAAAGTCGGAGCCCACACCAACGGCTACACAAGCTTCGACAAAACTGTCTATCTGCAGACCCTGCCTGCCGACCAGATTGAACTGGCTCTCTGGCTGGAAGCCGAACGGATGGCTTTTCTCAAAATTGACCAGAATGCCGTGGACACCGAACGCAAAGTGGTCGAAGAAGAATTGCGGATGCACGAGAACGAACCCTACGGCAATGTCTATAAAAAAGTAGCCGCCGCTCTTTTTACCGAACATCCCTACCGCTGGGTTCCCATCGGCAACATCGCCCATCTGCGGGCCGCCAGCGCCGCAGAAATGCGGCAGTTTTGGAGTCGGTACTACACCCCCAATAACGCCGTCCTGCTGATTGTTGGAGCTGTCAACCACAAAAAAGCCCAAACGCTGGCGGAACGGTATTTCGGCTGGATTCAGCCGCGGCCCCAGCCGCCCAAAGTCACTGTTCATGAACCTATGCCCCAAGGCCCCCGAGAACTGACAATTGAGGATGAAATTGCCCCCGCCCCGCTGGCCGGAATCGTTTGGCGAACGGTGCCGCACGGGCATCCGGATGAACTGCCGCTGGATTTCCTGGCCGCCATTCTCGGTGAAGGCAGCAGCAGCCGCCTCTACCGCCGGCTGGTCGCGGAAAACCAGACAGCCGTTCAAACAACGGCCTGGACCTACAATCTCGAACAAGACGGAGTTTTTGTCGCCGGCGGCATGCTCAATGAAAACCGTGATCCCAATCAGGTTCTTGCGTGCATCCGTTCCGAACTTGAGCGAATTATCTCCGAAGGCATCCGCCCGGAAGAACTCGAAAAAGCCCGAAACAACACCCTCAAAAAAGTGGTGGCTGAAAACTTAACCATCGAAAGCAAGGCCGAACTCCTCGGAACAGCTTCTATGATCCTCGGCGATACGTCCAGGGCCAATGACACCCTGCGCCGGATTCAGGCCGTAACAGCCGAGGATATCCGCCGCGTCGCCGAAACCTATTTGACAGAATCGCGTCAATTAACGGTCCGTGTTCTTCAGAACCAACTCGGCAAAAAAGATGACGAACTGGCTCCCTTGACGGCTCTGCGGGAGGAAACATCTCCGCCCCCCGGACGCTCTGGAGAAAAACGACCGTCGTATTTTCCCCAGACACCCCCGCTCAAGCCCATCCAGCCGGTGCGGCTCACGCCTCACTACGAGGAGCGTATTCTTGACAACGGCCTGAAAATTCTGGTGGTGCCCAATCACGAAGTGCCTTTCCTGAGCATCATGCTCGGTCTGCCTTACGGAAGCTGGTGTGAAAGCAAACCGGCCTCGGCCTCGATGGCATTTGCCATGCTCACCAAGGGCACGCTCCATTATACCGAAGCGGAACTGGCCGAAGAGCTCGAACGCCGCGCCATCACTCTGTCCGGACAGGCCTCCCTGGACGACGGCATTGTGTCCCTGAACTGTCTTTCCCAGCATACAGAAGATGCCGTCCGGCTGCTGGCCGAGGTTGTTCAAAATCCGTCCTTTGATCCAAACGAATTTGAAAAACTTCGCCGCCGGCAAATCGCCTCCTTATCGGTTCGCGAACAATCCCCTGATTACATAGCCGACCGGCAGCTCCAAAAAGAATTATTCGGGAACCATCCTTATGCACGAACACCGGAAGGACAAACCGAAGATTTGAACCGTCTGAACCCCCAGGATTTGCTCGGCTTTTGGAAACAATATGCTCGTCCCGAAAAAGCCGTTCTTATTTTTGCCGGAGACATCCGTCCGGAAAAGGCCTTCGCCCTCGCCCAAACTCATTTGGAAAGATGGAAAAATCCTTCTCCTCTTCCGGATATCACCCTGCCCCACATCCGGCCGATGTCTCCGCAGCATCTGTATCTGGTTCATCTGCCGGGGAGCTCTCAGGCACAAATCCGCATCGGCCAGCTCGGCATTACCCGGCATGACCAGCCCGACTACTTCATCAGCCGAATTGTCGGCAGCTATTTCGGCGGCTCTTTTAACAGCCGTCTGAATCAGGTTGTGCGGGTTGAAAAAGGATTGACTTACAGCATCTGGAGTACGTACCTCGCTTACAATCAGGCAGGAATGTTTACGATTCAAACCTTTACCAAAAACGATGCTGTCCAGCAGACAATCCAAACCATTTTTGACCTGATTGAGGACCTTCGAACCCGTCCGCCAACTCCCGATGAACTGCAGGATACCAAAACCTATATTGCCGGAACCTTCCTGCTTCGAAGAGAAACCCCTCAGCAGATTGCCGAAGACCTTTGGCTGATGGAGTCTCAAAATCTCGGCCGCGACTACCTCGATCGGCTCTTTGAAACCATCCGGACGGCCTCTGCAGAGGATTGCCTGGCATTGGCGAGAAAAACGATTAGACCTGAGCAGATGATTCTTGTTGTCGTCGGGGACGCAGGGGCTCTTAAGCCGTCCCTCGAATCCCTCGCCCCCATGACCTGCATCGGTCTGCCGGCAGCCCCCCCCTTACCCTGACCGAGCGGAGAAAAACCGCTTACTCAAATTCTTCATCCAGTTCCTCCGGCTCTTCGGCATCCTCCAGGGATTCCATCTCCACATCTTCATCAAAGGCCTCCACCTCCTCTTCCTGAACATCCTCATCCTCAAATTCACTGTCTCGTTCAATGTCAATCGGTCGGCGTTTGATGAAACCGGGACCATTTTCCTTCTCTTTCTGGCGGGCGTATTCCAGACTGTACCGAGTCCAGGGAATTGCATCCAGCCGCTCCTTCTCAATCGGAATTCCCAATCCTTCACAAATGCCGAAAGTGCCTTCTTCGATTCGATTGAGAGCCAGTTGAATCTCATGCAGAGTTCGTTTGGCTTCCTCCATCAGCTCCAAACTGAACTCCTGTTCAAAATTATCCGTTCCGATGTCCGCCAGATGAACCGGCATGCTCGAAATCTCCCCCCCGTCCTGGAACATATTCTGTTCAATACTTTGCAGGTCCGCCAAGACTTCCTTCTGCTTCTCCAGCAGCAGCTGCTTATATCGTTCCAGTTCGCGCTCGCTTAATTTTTTCGCCTTTTTCTTTCCCATAGATTCCTTCCTCATATTGCTAAACGGCAGGTCTGCTCCTGCTAATTTCCATCTTTTCGATCTTTCTTCAGAAAGAAACGGCGTGAAATTATAGAATGTTCTTTGTAAATCGCAACGGATATTCTAAAAAACTTCTTTATCTCAACATCCGGTCTTTTTTTTCGGCTTATTGTCTCCTGAATAAGTCCGCTTTCTGGGTTTCTGGATGAATTTTTCAAATTTTTTCTTGCCCCCCTCCTGAAGGGGGATAAAATTTCTCCGTTACCATAAGAATATGACAAATAAGAAGAACCTCTTTTCCAGGAGAGTACGGGAATGCTCAATCTTGTACCGACGCGGATGTTTTTAACGAAAGGGGTCGGCCGGCATAAATACCGCCTAAAATCCTTCGAAGAAGCCCTTCGAGATGCGGGCGTAGCCCAGCAGAATCTCGTGCAGGTCTCCTCCATTTTGCCTCCCTATTGCCGGATTATCAGCCGCAATGAAGGGCTCAAACTCCTTGTCCCGGGAGCCATCAGCTTCTGCGTCCTGGCTCGGTGTGATACCAACGAACACGGCCGTCTGATTGCCTCCTCCGTCGGCATCGCTGTCCCCAAGCAAAAGAGCAACTGGGGCTACTTAAGCGAAGTGCACGGCTACGGAATGAACAAACGCGAAGCGGAAGATATGGCCGAAGACCTGGCAGCCGGCATGCTCGGAACAACGCTCGGATACGAAGTAGATCCCGACAAGGCTTGGTCAGAAAAAGAGCAGGCCTACAAATCCAGCGGCCTGTTCATTAAAACAACCAACATTACCCAGACCGCTCGCGGTGTCAAAGACCTTTGGACGACTACGGTTGCCATTGCCGTCTTTCTATTTGATTAAAAAAGGAACAGTTTTGTCAAAAATCAGGGATTTTTGGGCAGTCGTCCAAAAATCCCTTTTTCCTTGTCGGGAGACCCACAATGACAAATGGTTTCTCCTTTGGAGATTTCGAACCTCGCTTTACCGATTTCCGGACTGCTCAAATCGTCATCCTGCCGGTTCCGTATGACCAAACCAGCACGTGGATAAAAGGAGCCGACAAGGGACCTGAAGCGATTTTAAAGGCATCGAAAAATCTGGAGTTTTACGACATCCTTACCGACTCGGAGGTCTTCCGCAAAGGAATTGCCACGGATGCGCCTGTTCAGGATTGTCCAACCCCCGAGGAAATGGTCGAACAGGTTCGCCGAAGAATGCTCGGCTATTTTCAAAAGGGCAAATTTCCGGTTGTTTTAGGCGGGGAACATTCTGTTTCCATCGGCGCATTTCAGGCCGCCGCTCAAACGTTCTCCAACCTGACCGTTCTGCAGCTGGATGCCCACGCCGACACCCGCGAAAAGTACGAAGGGTCCATCTACAATCATGCCTGTGTGATGGCTCGAGCCAGAGAACTGTGCCCGATCGTTCAGGCAGGCATCCGAAGCATGGACTCCTGCGAAAAACCGGCTTTGGACAAAACCAGAGTCTTCTTTGCTCATCAAATTGCCGCCGATCCGCAGCGGCGCTGGATGGATGCCCTGCTTTCTTTGCTGACGGACAATGTCTATCTGACTATCGACCTGGATGTTTTTGACCCGTCCCTGATGCCCGCTACCGGCACTCCCGAACCGGGCGGTCTGGGATGGTATGACGTCATTTCCTTAATCGAACAGGTCTGCAAAAACCGGAACGTAATTGGACTGGATGTGGTCGAACTTTGTCCGCGAGAACATTTGTGGGCCTGCGATTTCCTGGCGGCCAAGCTGATTTATCAAACCCTCAGCATTCGTTTCAGGGATTAGACGGCTCCAGCGAGGCCTCTTCCGCAGCCCACAAAGTCAAATACGAGCGCCAATCCGTCCACTGCCGCTCCAGCAGTTCGATTCGCTCAGGACGGAGCCCGAGGACCTCCGACAAAGAGGAGTCTCCGAAAATCTCAGACTGTTCCTTCTCAAAAATCTGATAAATGACCTTGTCTGTCTGGTCAATCTGACCGTCCTCGTTCAAATCATACCACCACGGATTGTCCCGGGTGCGGTCCGGTCCAACAGACCACGCCAAACCGACCGGACGTCCTTGACTTCTCTGGGCCGCCTGCGGCTGACTGAACCGCACCACCAATTCATACGACGCCGCTTCTTCCGGAAGCCGGACATAAAGATGTTCAACCGTATCCACGGGACTATCACTGACGTCCGCCAGAATCTTCTCCGACTGATTGGGGTCTATCCTCCACAATTCCAGCCGCAAATCTCCGTCTTCTTCCGGCAAAGGCCGAAACGGAAATCGCTCCTCAAAAGCACGATTCCAAACCGCCGTAGCAGTCAAATAGAGTTCCTGTTCTGCCGGAACCGAAATGGAATAAACCGCCTCCGGATGGTCTGCATTCAAAATCGGATTGTCCCAGCCCTTCCAGCCCCCCTCTTCCGGACGGGAGCCTTCCGTTAAAAGTGCATAGGCCTCTTTGGCATCCAGAAGCCCCGCCCCCTGCAGCCAATCCAGCGGCACAACAACATCATCGTCCCGCCCGGGCCGTCCCTTATGCCACCACGGCAGCTTTCTCGCCGAGGTCAATAAAAGAGCCCGCAGAACGCAGTTCCGAGTTTCCGGTCGGACTCGTTCCGCCATCGCCGGCGTCTGATAAATCTTCTGAAACAGCAGAGCTGCCGTCCCGGAAACCAGGGGGGTAGCCAGACTGGAGTAGTCACCGGCGATTTCATAGGTTGAGGTATCATACGCCGACGGCACGAGAGCACGTCCCGGTGCCACAAGGTCCGGCTTGCTGCGGCCGTCCGCCGTGGGGCCGAAACTGGAAATCTGCCGATGCGGCGACGAGAAAAATCTCAAACTCGGTGTTCCATCGGGTTCTACCTGTGATTGAACGACTCCCACCGCTAAAACATTGGCCCCGCCGGCCGGATACAATACACGGTCTGAAACTCGAAGCCCGTTTCCCGCTGAAGCCACCACCAGAACCCCCGTCTTTCGGGCCAGCCGCTCAATCCCCCGCGTCCACCAATCTTCGTAAAAATCCCCCAAACTGAGCGTGAGCACATCGGCCGAAAACGGCTTGTCGCCGAAAATCGTCAAGCTCACAAACCGCCAAAACTCAAAAACCTCCACCGTCGCATCCGGACAGACGCCTTTATAAACAAAAGGCCCTGTCAAAGGATGATTTCCCTGAAAATCCAGACCGATTAAAAGTCCCCCGACCGCCGTTTCATGAGGCGAAAGACCGTACAATCCATCCGAGCCGTCCTCAAAAAAGACACGCCCCCCCCGCAGGCTCTGATGGGCCATGTTCAAGCGATAATCATCCTGCGGCAGTCCGTTCACATACATCATCGAACGGCAGACAGCCGCAACGGCAACGTCGGAACCCGTTAAATTCGGTTCGTTTTCCTGCAAATCCCGAATCCCGCAATAGGCAAACGAAGCGGGCTGGATAGGCACCCTCAGTAAGGATTCTTCAGACGCAAAAGCCGAAAAAACCAACCCCGCTAAAAGCAGGAAACTCAAACGGATAGATTGTTGAATCTTTCCGGACATCCTTTTTCCGAAACTTTTCTGAAACAAAACCCCTCGATAATAATTCATAATCATTGTACCACAATCGGCGATACCCCTGCAACAGATTCATTCTTTCTATCTTCGATAAAAAACATCCGATAATATTCAGCTTCCATCCCAAATTCCGAGAACTTCTTGCTTTGCAAACGTCGGTTTGCTATACTTACGTCCGATAGAAAGCAGAAATCAATGCAGTTGACCCTAATTTGTGAAAAGGGGTGCAATGAGAGTCCTGCTTAACGAAGCACAAATAAGCCAAATACTGGATTCCATCAGTCAAGATATTGCTTCTGACCTCGGTTCCAATAATAATCTGGTGATTATCGGGATTCGGAGCCGCGGTGAAATTCTTGCTCAGCGTCTCCAGAAGCGGCTCAGTGAACGGCTCGGCAAGGAAATCCCTTGCGGGACGCTGGATATCACCCTATACAGAGATGACATCCACGATCCTCAAAACGCCGTTCCCTCCCGGGTACGGACTACTGAAATCAATTTTGACATCCACCAGACCACTGTTTTGCTGGTGGATGATGTGCTTCACACCGGACGCTCCGTCCGGGCAGCATTGGATGCCCTGACGGATTTAGGCAGACCCAAAGCCATTCGGCTGGCGGTCCTGGTCGATCGCGGCAGCCGGGAACTGCCGATTCGCGCAGATTATGTCGGCATTCGTGTTGACGTTAACCCTGAAGAGCGTGTTCAGGTGCTTTTGAAGGAAACAGACCAAATCGAGCAGGTTTTAGTCGAGTAATTCTGTGAACCAGACAACGAAAACGGATTTTCAATGGCGGCGAAAACACCTCCTCGGTCTGCGAGACCTCAGCCGAAAAGAAATCGAATTTATATTGGACACCGCCCGCGGTTTTGAAGAATTCAGCACCCGTTCCATCAAAAAAGCCCCGGCTTTACGCGGCAAAGTGGTGGTCAATATGTTCTTTGAAGACAGCACACGCACGCGAAACAGCTTTACGCTCGCCGCCAGCCGGCTCAGTGCCGATGTCATCGAATTCACCAAAACGTCCAGTTCCGTCAACAAGGGGGAAACCCTGATTGACACGGCCCGCAATCTCGAAGCCATGGGGGTTGACATTGTCGTAATTCGGCACAATGCAGGCGGAGCACCTCATCTGCTCAGCCGGTCCATTAAGGCCTGTGTCATCAATGCCGGCGACGGTTTCCACGAACATCCGACCCAGGCCCTGCTGGATGCCTATACCATCCGCCAAATCAAAGGGGCTCTGGAAGGTCTGAAAATCGGGATTGTCGGCGACATTGCACATTCCCGGGTCGCCCGCAGCAATATCCACGCCCTGACGAAACTGGGAGCAGAAGTGATTTTAGTCGGTCCTCCGACCCTGATGCCCGCTCAGGTGCAGAACCTGCCCGTTCAGGTCTCTTACAGTCTGGATGCCGTCATCGACAAGCTCGATGTCATCAACATGCTTCGCATCCAATTCGAACGGCTCGGCGGAAATCTCTTCCCCTCCGTACGAGAATATTCTCACTTCTACGGCCTGACTGTCGAGCGGCTCAAGAAAGCCAAACCGGATATTCTGGTTATGCACCCCGGTCCGCTGAACCGCGGGCTGGAAATTGAATCCGAAGTGGCCGATGGCCCCAACAGCGTCATTCTGCGTCAGGTCTCCAACGGCCTGGCAATTCGAATGGCCGTGCTGTTTCTGGTCAATCAAGCCGCTGTTCTTGAAGCCAAGGACTCACATCCATGAAAGAAACCGCCGCACCTTCCATTCTGATTCGAAACGGACGACTCATTGACCCGGCCAACGGCGTGGACCGGATTGCCGATCTGCTCGTCGCCGATGGGAAAGTCAGCCAAATCGGACGCCTTCCTGCCAAAGCCGACATCCTCATTGATGCCTCCGGCAAAATTGTTTCCCCCGGTCTGATTGACCTGCACGTGCATTTTCGCGAACCGGGCGACGAGGAAGAAGAAACCATTGCTTCCGGCTCCGCCGCCGCCGTAGCAGGCGGATTTACCTCTGTTGTCTGTATGCCCAACACCAATCCGCCTATCGACAATGCCACCAGTGTCGAGTATGTCCATCGAATGGGGCGGCAAGCCCGAAAAACCTTCATCTATGTGATGGGCACACTCACCAAAGGACGAGCCGGAGAAGAATTATCTGAAATGGGGCTGATGGCCCAGGCCGGCGCCATCGGCTTCACGGACGACGGCAGCGGAGTTCAGAACGCCGCTGTGATGCTCCGGGCTCTCAAGTATGCCTCGATGTTCAACCGGGTGGTCGCCCAGCATTGTCAGGATGATTCGCTGGCCCGCGGCGGGGTGATGAACGCCGGCTACAACGCCACCCTTCTCGGACTTCCGGGGATGGACCCCCTCGCTGAGGAAATGATGCTCTGGCGAGACATCCAACTGGTTAAAAAAACCAAAACTCGATATCACGCCCAGCACATTTCCACCGCCGGCTCCATACAGCTGATTCGCCAGGCCAAACAGGAAGGCCTGCCTATCAGCTGCGAGGTGACTCCGCATCATCTCTTGCTGACGGAAGAGCATCTGAAGGATTATGATACCAATTATAAGGTCAATCCGCCCCTGCGGACTCTAGCCGATGTGGAAGCCCTTCGGCGAGCCGTCCAGGAAGGATTGATTGATGCACTGGCTACGGACCATGCCCCCCATCTGAAAAGCGAAAAAGAACTCGAATTCCTGGCGGCGCCTTTCGGCATCGCCTCGCTTGAATGCACCCTGCCTCTGTACCGCAAAGCTCTGATTGACCCGGGTATCATTGACTGGCCGCAGCTGCTCGCCATGCTTACATATCGACCCGCCCGCGTTCTGAACATCAGCAAAGGCACCCTCGGACTCGGTGACCGGGCGGACATTGCCATCATTGATCCGGATGCCGAATGGACAATTGACCCCAATCGCTTCTTCTCCAAAAGCCACAACTGTCCCTATATCGGCTGGACAGTAAAAGGCAAAGTTCTCTATACCATCGTAGCCGGAGAAATCCGCTACTGTGCCGACGGGTATTCTCCATGCCCCTGCTGATTGACGGCTACAACCTGCTGCGGGTGATTCAGCGACAGGAAGCCATGGCCGGTCTGGATGAAGCCGGTCTGATTCGCATCCTGACTGAATATCTCCGCCGCACCCGCAATCGCGGTCAGATTATCTTCGACGGCATCGGCCCTCCGGACAAAACCGGACTGGCCGGCTTCAGCAATATTGAGGTCCTCTTCTCCGGCTCCTTCCGGGATGCCGACACCCTCATTGAAGAAAAAATCCAGACCTGCAGTGCCCCCCGCTCGCTGGTTGTCATCAGCAGCGACCTTCGTCTGGTTGCCGCGGCAAAACGCCGAAAAGCGGCACCCGTTCGGTCAGAAATCTTCTGGGACATGGTCGGCAGACTCCTCGAGAAGGAACCGCCCCGCCCCGAACCCAAAGAAAAAAGACAGGGCATCAGCCGGGCCGAAACCCAGCAGTGGCTTGACCTGTTCAACCTTGATTCGTAGGTGTTTTTTCAGCTGAAATAGGCCTTCAATACATACTGCTGCATCATCCGCTGGGTATTAAAGAAAGAACCGTTCAGGGCAATCGCGTGCAGCATTACCTTGCGGAACTGAAGCGGTGTTTTGTAATAAACATACAGGACTTTCTCCAGTTTTTCATAGAGCGATTCGGCATCTTTTTGGCGGTCCTGCGGCACTTCCGCCTGCCGATGATTCTCCCCGATTGCCCAGCCCGTCACCCCTTCAATACATCCTTCAATCCACCAGCCGTCCAGCACGCTCAAAGAAGGCACGCCGTTCAGCGCGGCCTTCATTCCGCTGGTGCCCGAGGCCTCCAGCGGCGGCTGCGGCGTATTCAGCCAGACATCCACTCCTGCCGTAATCAGCCGCCCCATCGCCATATCATAATTGGGCAGATAGGCCGTCCGCACCTCCGGCACCAGCTCCCCGCGAGCGGAAAAAATCCGGCGAATCAGCTCCTTGCCCTCGAAATCATTCGGATGGGCCTTGCCGGCAAAAATGATTTGCAGCCGCCCGCCCTTGCGGCACAGCGATTTCAGCCGGCGCCGGTCGCTGAATATCAAATCCGCACGCTTATAACTGGTCGCCCGCCGCGCAAACCCCAGCGTCAGCGTTTCCGCATCCATTCCGGCATTGGTTTCCCGATTCACAAAAGTCACCAGCCGCCGTTTGTTCTGAAGGTGCGCTTCCCACGCCTCTTCTGAAGGAACGCTCAACGCATACCGGAGACTAAAATTGTCTTCCCGCCAGCCCGGAATATATTTATCAAACAACTCCGCAAACGGCTCCGAAGTCCACCGAGCCGCGTGAACCCCGTTGGTAATCGCATCAATCTCATACCCCCCGAACATATGTCGGGAAACCTCCCCATGCTTTTTCGCCACCCCGTTGACATAATGGCTCAGATTCAGCGCCAAATACGTCATATTCAGCATATCGCCGCAGCAGAAAACATTGTTCAGCGAAAACGCTTCCTGCTGACCGAGCACCTGCCGAACCAAATCCATCGGAAACTGGTCGTGACCGGCCGCCACGGGCGTATGGGTCGTAAACACACACTGCCGACGCACGGCGGCAATATCTTCCTCGCTGATGGTCTGTCCGTTCCGTTTCCGCTTCTGCTCCTCCAGCAGCTCCAGCGTCAGAAGACTGGCATGCCCTTCATTCATATGGAAACGCTCGAGCTGCTCATAGCCGAGAGCCCGCAGCATCCGCACCCCTCCGATGCCCAGCACGACCTCCTGACAAAGCCGATACCGCTTGTCTTTCCCGTACAGATAATCCGTCAGCTCACGGTCCTGCGGTGCGTTGACTTCCAAATCGGTATCCAGAAAATAAACCGGCACAATATACCCGCCGATTCCCCTGGCTTCATATTTCCAGCAGCGAATCTGAACCGTTCGTCCTTCAATCACGACACTCACGCGGGGCGGCATTTCCTCCAGAAAATCCTCAACGGTCCAGATAACCGGTTCCTCAATCTGCCGGCCGTCCTCCGTCAGTTTTTGGAAAAAATAGCCCTTTCGATGAACCAGCGAAACCGCCGCCATCGGCACTTCCGCATCCGCCGCCGCCAGGATTGTATCCCCGGCCAGTACTCCCAATCCCCCGCTGTAGGTCGGCATCGCTTCTTCAATCCCGATTTCCATCGAAAAATAGGCAATCTTCCGGTCCTGAATCAAGGGAACCTCCTTATTCTGCCTTGGCATTTCGAGTATTTACTTGCCTACAATCTATAATCATCCTACTCCCGTCCGGACCTCTCGTCAAATGACAAGAAAGATTTTCTCTCAAAGAACTGAAAGCCCTTGACGTCCGCATCGACAGATTTTATATTGAGAAGAAAGTTTATCGGATCAGTTTGAACAGGTCCTTTGTCCTCTACCAGCAAAAAGGACAAAAATTGTTTTTCAGGAAAAGCGAGGGAACGTATGCAGGATAAAATCGGTTCTGCTGCCGGACAAATCTGGAAAATGCTCGCTGCTGCCAAAGCCCCTGTCAATATCACAGATATCCCCAAACGGACGAATCTGCCTGCTCAGATTGCCTTCCAGGGACTCGGCTGGCTGGCCCGAGAAGGAAAACTCGAATACCAGCAAAAAGGACGGTCTATTTACGTAGCGCTTTGCTCTGCAGAATACGTCAGCTGACCTTCCAAAAACGAACAAGCTTTTTACGTTCAAAAATCCTTTTCGAGGTGTTTCAAAAGGCACGGGAAAACAGCATGCTGTGTTCTGTCATTTCGTTCGAAAGCGTTCTTTCTCCGATTCATCCGGTCTTCATCTTGGTAAAAGAAAACTTGACTTCTTAAGCATCCTCAGTACACTGCTCCTTTTTTCAACCCAGAGACAATAGGAAAAATATGTGGTTTCCTGAACAAATACGAAATGTTGCCATTATTGCCCACGTGGACCATGGCAAAACCACGCTGGTGGACCAGCTGCTCTACCAGTCCGGGATGTTTCGCGAAAGCGAACTGGATAAACTGGCCGGCGGCCAGCACGGTCTGATTATGGACTCCAATCCCCTCGAACGGGAACGAGGCATTACCATTTTTAGCAAAAACTGCGCCATCGAATATACAGACCCGGAAGGGAAAGAATACAAAATCAACATCATGGATACCCCCGGGCACGCCGATTTCGGCGGCGAAGTCGAGCGGGTGCTGAAAATGGCCGACGGCGTTCTGCTGCTGGTCGATGCCTTCGACGGCCCAATGCCGCAAACCCGTTTTGTTCTTTCCAAAGCCCTGGCCCATAAGCTCAAACCCATCGTCGTCATCAACAAGGTGGATCGTCCCGATGCCCGGCCGAACGATGTTCTGAATGAGGTGTTTGACTTGTTTGTCTCCCTCAATGCAGACAACGAGGCCCTCGACTTCCCCGTCCTGTACGCCTCCGCCCGATACGGCTGGGCTGTCAGAGAACTCGACCAGCCCCGGCAGAACATGGAGCCGATTTTTCGAGCCATCATCGAAGAGGTTCCTGCTCCCAAGGCCGACACCGAAGCTCCGTTGCAAATGCTTGTGACGGCTGTCGATTACTCAGACTACGTGGGACGCATCGCCATCGGACGTCTTTTTGCCGGACGGGCGGTACAGGCCGGTATGGTCACAGTCATTGATAACGAAGGCAAACATACCCAGCAGAAAATCGTCCAGCTTTATACATTCAGCGGCCTGGGCAAAAAACCGTGCCTGGAAGTCAGCGCGGGGGATATCTGCGCCATCGCCGGGCTTGACCCGGTCGAAATCGGCAACACCATCGCCTGTCCGGACCGTCCCTCCGCCCTGCCGGTCATCGCGGTGGATGAACCCACGATGCATATGACCTTCCGCATCAACGACGGCCCCTTTGCCGGCCGAGAAGGCAAATACGTAACAACACGTCACCTCAAAGAGCGGCTGGAAAAGGAACTGCAGACCAATGTCGCCTTGCGCGTTGAACCCGGCGAAACCCCCGATGAATTTAAAGTCTCCGGACGCGGGCTGATGCATCTGGGTATCCTGCTCGAAAATATGAGACGGGAAGGGTATGAACTGTGTGTCGGAAAGCCCGAAGTCATCATCCGCATCATCGACGGCATCCATCAGGAACCGATGGAGCAGTTGTTTATCGACTGCCCGATCGACTGCCAGAATGCCGTGATGGCTCTGCTGGGCGAACGCCGGGCCGAACTGCTCACGGTGGAAGGAAAAACCGGCACCAGCGATTATATTCAGATGCGTTTTAAGATTCCCTCCCGCGGGCTCTTCGGGCTCCATCCGCGTTTGATGACCGCCACACAGGGACGGGCCTCCATCCATCACAGTTTCGACGGCTATGAACCGATGCGGGGCTCCATTCCGCAGCGGCAGGCCGGCGTAATGATTGCCACCGAAGCCGGCACAGTAACCGCCTATGCGCTGGATGCCCTCTTTGACCGCGGCACCTTTTTTGTCAAACCCGGTGACCAGGTCTATGAAGGCCAGATTGTCGGAGAGCACTGCAAAGACAACGACATCCCGGTCAATCCGACCAAGACCAAAAACCTGACCAACATCCGCGCTTCTTCCAAGGACGACGCCGCCCGGGTCAAACCACCGCGAATTCTGTCCCTCGAGGCCGCCCTCGAATACATTCAGGATGATGAACTCGTGGAAATCACTCCGGCCGCCATCCGCCTGCGCAAACGCCTCCTGAAAGAGGCCGACCGCCGACGCCACGCCCGAAAAAAATAATCAGTATTCCTCCTCCTTCCGGCTGAACCTCGATTTGACTGAACCAATAAAAAAAGCCCTGTCGAAACCGACAGGGCTTTGAAAGACCAACAGTTGATACCGTAAGCAGCGAGGATCGCCTGACTTATTCACGGCCGTTGAAAAAGGCAGAATTGCCCCGACCGAGTCTAAGTTATCCCTTAGAAAGGAGGTGATCCAGCCGCAGGTTCCCCTACGGCTACCTTGTTACGA